>BHEQ01000011.1 GCA_003864535.1 Gammaproteobacteria bacterium | reverse complement strand
TTTCATAGTTATACATGGTTTGGGGTGACTCCAAAAGTATTTCGGATTCCACACGGGGATAGATTTGTGCCAGGCAAATGGATTATTCTTGGTCACTGGGTTGTATTTATCATTATTGCAATGATTTTAACTATCATTGTTAAAGCGGCAAGCTAAGGGATATGATCATGACAAACTTAAATCAAGACACTAAAAGTCCTTCTAAAAAAACTATGAAACCATTGTATTGGAGCTTATTTGGTGCAGGTGGTATGGCAGCGGCGTTAGCATTACCTGCGTTAATTATCTTACTTAGCATCGCCATTCCTTTTGGATTAATTGGCTCGCCTGCTGGTTTTTATGCAGCCATTGCGCCATGGTTAAGTAATAAATTTATATTTCTGTGTTTAGGCGGGATTTTATTTTTAATCCTTTGGCATTGTGTGCATCGTTTTTATTATTGCTTACATGATTGCCAAATCCATATTGGCACGAAAACGCGCTGGGTGCTTTATCTTATCGCGATCATATCTTTTGTAATCACTATGGGATATGGCTGGAAATTATTTTAATTAATTATTTACTGAACTTCTCCCCATACGAAGGGGAGCTTGGGCGGGGACTTTTGAAATCTTAACTTAATATATGCTGCTAAGCTAAACTTAGCAGCATTTTTAGTGTTTTTTTATTAGCACTAACACTTTGAATTTGTCATTTTGGGTAATTATTTTAGTATCAAGCCCAATATCTTGCGCAAGTTGTTCAAATTTTAAAAATTTATTTACAACAATCCAAGCTTGGGCATTTACGGATTTATCTTTATTTAATAAGCATTTAATTTGATTAATAAATTTGATTGATAATTCCAAGCTTGTTTTAAATCCTTCATGAAAAGGTGGATTACATAAAATTAAATCAAAGTTATTTGCAGATAATGATTTTCCGCAATCATCTTGAAAAACTCTTGCTTTTATTTTATTTACACTAAAATTATGCTGGCATACAAGAATTGCCGCAGCATTACTATCTGTTGCTGATAGATCTATCGGAGATAGCTCTATCGAAGATAGTTCCATCGGAGATGGTTCTGGCGAAGATAGAGCGGTTATTTGATCTGCTTTATATGCTGTCGTTTTGATGTTTTTCTGCTGATATTGCTTGATAATTTTAATTAGGATTAAAGATAAAAAGCCATCGCCACAGCCTAAATCTAATACTTTTATATTGTTTGAACAATAAGATATTAATTCTAACAATCTATTATCATTATTAATACATTTTTCATTCTCTTTTTCATCTTCTTTTTTATACTCTTTTAAAATTAAAGCAGCCATCGTTTCCATTAAAAAGGCACTGCCTGCGTCAATTTTATCAAAACCATATAATCCAGGTTTTGTAAAAAGCTTAAGATCATCAATATATAGTTTTAATAAAGGAAAATTATCCGCACACTTGTGTAATATTTTTGGTGAGATTAAGCGTAATACGGCATAATTTTTATCATCAAGTTTATTCTCAATATTGGGCGTAGATGTTTTTAAAATACATCCAAAACGAATGCCAGCCCCTTCTAAAGAATGTTTTTCTAATCTGCCAATACATGTGCTTGCGTGTTTAAATGTAGTTACAATTCCTTCAGAATTTGCCCCAGCTATTAATAAGCGTCCTTCTGTTTTTAAAATCCGTGCGCATTCATTAAGAATATATAAACACATGGATTTGGATTTGGGCACGCGCAAAATAATTTGGCTAAGGCTTGCATCTGCTATTTTTGAAAAATCAAAATCAGATACCTCTATATTAAATCCTTGTGATTTTTTTTCCAAAAATACATCAAAAGAGTTTGTTATGATCAATATTTGCTTAAAAACATCTGGAATATCAGGATTATTCTCAGTTAAAATTAATAAAGAATCTACTTTATATGGCTGGGCATATTTAAATAAACTCGCATAAATTGGATCATTCATTGCAGCGTGCCAGCTCATCTGCACTTAATGCGCGATATTCACCTAAAGGTAGATCACCTAATAAAATAGAGCCAATTGACAAGCGTTTAAGCTCAACTACTTTATTGCCAACACTTGCAAGCATCCGCTTAACTTGATGATATTTACCCTCATAAATAGTTAATAATATTTGGTTTGGGTTAATAACAACCACAATTGCAGGCTCAGTAAGCTGCGCCTCTCCATGTAATTGCACTCCAGTTTCTAAGGATAAAATTTGAGCTGCATCTATAGGATTTAATAAATCAACTTGATATTGTTTATGGCACTGCCTTTTAGAATGGGCTAACTTATGTGACCAAGCTCCATCTTCAGTAAGAATAACCAATCCAGTTGTATCTTGATCTAAACGCCCAGCTATATGTAATTGGTAGGGATTAGGTAGATCAATTAAACGAAATACGGATAAATGCCCATCATCCTCGTGGCTACAAACATATCCAGTTGGCTTATTTAGTGCAAAATAATGCGTGCTTGGGGCATTTAATAATGTGCCTTCTAAGGTTATTTTATCTTGTCCACTTACTTTTAAAGCTGCATTTTTTATGATTTCACCATTAACGCTTACCTTTTTATGGCGGATTGCGCTTTTAGCCAAAACCCGAGTAAGACCGCTTGCATGGGCAATAAATTGATCGAGACGCTGCATTTTCATATATATATACTTTTCTTAAGTTATTAAAAAACTACTAATTTGGTTGATATCAAAAATTTTATATCTTTTATATTTTTCAAGATTTGCGCTATTATTAAAATCGCATCAGCTGCAAAAGCACAAATAGATATGCCCTTTTAGATATACCCTTTATGGGATTATTCCAATTAATTCTAGCCCTGCATTTTCAGGAAAATCACACATAATATTCATATTTTGAATAGCTTGACCTGCGGCACCTTTGACTAAATTATCTTGCGCTCCTAAAATAACCAATTGATCTGAATGAATATTAATTGAATATTGAATTTGATTAGAACCGCGGACAAAGCGTGTTTCAGGCTGAGAATTAGGCGGTAAGATTTTAATAAATGGCTCATTTTGATAGGTATTTACTAAAATTTGTTGAAGCTTCTCTAATGAAATATCTTGATTAAGTTTTGCATAAAGTGTGGCAAACATCCCGCGATTCATTGGGACTAAATGAGGCATAAAAGTTAGCTTAGAATCAGCGTTAATTTTTTGTAATTCTTGAGTAACTTCAGGATGATGGCGATGCCCTTTAACGCCATATGCTTTAAAACTATCCGCCACTTCACAATAAATCATTCCAAGCTCAGCTTTGCGTCCAGCTCCAGATACTCCAGATTTACAATCAGCGATTAAACTTTTAGGATCAATAACATTCGCTTTTAAAAAAGGCGTAAGTCCCAAACCTATAATAGTTGGATAACAACCAGGATTTGCGATCAAACTTGCATTTTTAATTCGAGCTCTATTATGCTCAGGTAAACCATATACTGCGGTTTTTAAAAGATCAGGACAGCTATGTTCTATACCATACCATTTTTTAAAAAGCTGTACATCTTGAATACGAAAATCAGCAGATAAATCGATTATTTTTTTGCCCAAAGCAAGTAATGCAGGAGCGCGATCCATTGCTACACCATGCGGGGTTGCAAAGAAAATAATATCACATTCTTGAAGATCTAAACTATCGAGTGCGGTGAATTTTAAGTCACAATGCCCTTCTAAGTTCCTAAAATAATCACTAACTAAAGTACCAGTTTCTGAGCGCGAACTCATAGCGTGAAGTTTAACATGCTGATGCGTTTTTAATAAGCGGACTAATTCAACCCCCGTATAACCAGTTGCGCCGACAATTCCTACTTTTAGCATAATTATTTCCTTAAGCTATTATTGCTTGAATTTTAATTTTCTCAAATTTTGATTTTAATGAGGATAAAAGGCGTTACTATATTGATCTTGAGCCTAAAAATCAACTAGAATAGCAGCGCTATTTTATCAAGAGTATTTATTATGTCTCGTGTTGCCGACACTTCATTATTTTCAATCAGCTGGCCTATTTTTATCGATGTTTTTTTGCACTTTCTAACCTTATTAATTAATACTTATATGGTCAGCCATGTTTCCAGCTCTTTAGTTGCAGCGATGGTTGCGGGCAATCACATCTTTGATTTATGTATTACCTTATTTAGCTTTATAAGCGTTGGCTGTAGCGTGGTTATCGCCCAATATCTAGGTGCAAGAAATACAACTATTGCCAATAAAGCTATTCATATATCCATAGGTTTTAATATGTTACTTGGAATTAGTCTGGCTATATTACTTTTTTTTGGAGGCAATATTTTATTAAAGTCCATGAATACTCCTGAGCATTTACTTGAAGATGGTTTTAATTATCTACATATATTAGGTATTTGTTTGATTCCTGAGGCAACATCACTTATTTTAGCGGCAGTTTTACGCGTTTATGGAAAAGTAAAAACGGCAATGTATGTTACTTTAATTGTAAATATGCTGACAATTATCATCAATACTATTGTCTTATACGGACTGTTTGGATTACCTAAATATGGCTTAGTGGGCGTTGCATGGTCAACCGTATTTGGGCGCGTTATCGGCGTTATTTTGCTGAGTTATTTATTAATGCGCGGCTTAAAGATTAAATTAAAAATACCGCAATTATTTAAATGGGAACGCTCTATCTTAAGTAAAATTTTGCATATTGGTTTGCCTGCAGCAGGTGAGAATCTAGCGTGGATCGGGCATTTTATTGTCTTAATTTCTTTTATTGGGCTTATGGGCGAAACCGCTTTAGCAACTCAGGCGATTTATTTTCAAATCTCTTTGCTGATGATGCTTTTTGGAATTTCAATTAGTATCGGCAATGAAATTCTAGTTGGGCATTTAGTTGGAGCTAAACGCTTTGAAGATGCCTATAATCGTGGCATCTCTAGTTTAAAATTTGCAATTATAGTAACTGTTGTTGTGGTCTTTATTTTCTATTTTCTCTCAAATATATTGATGAATAGTTTTACAGATAATGTCGATATTATAAAAATGGCATTGCCTTTATTTACTTTGGCACTAATCTTAGAGCCGATACGTTCCATTAATATTGTGATGGTAAATGCACTAAGAGCATCAGGTGATGCACGTTTCCCACTGATTACTGCCATAATTTTTATGTGGGGTGTTTGCGTACCTATCGCGTGGTTCTTGGGGATAAAATGTGAAATGGGATTATTAGGAGTTTGGATTGGTTTTGTGTGTGATGAGAGCTTGCGCGGCGCGGCTAATGCGTATCGTTGGAAGAGTAAAAAATGGCAGGCTAAGCGTTTAAATGTGGATATTTAACTTAAAAGCCACCAAATCTATCATTAAGATTAAGATGTGCTATTCTTGCCAAACTTATCAACATCAATTTAATATCAATGGAGCAAATCATGAAAAAAATATTACTTAGTGCTAGTTTGAGTATGGCTTTATTATTCTCAAGTGCATTGGCAGATAATGCCTTGGTTTTACAAACAGATTTTAGCTTAAAAGATGGCGCAGTATCTGCTATGAAAGGTGTTGCTTTTGGAGTGGATAATAATCTTAAAATATTTGATTTAACTCATGAAATTACACCGTATGATATTTGGGAAGCAGCTTACCGTTTGCATCAAACTGCCCAGTACTGGCCGCCTGGAACAGTTTTTGTAAGCGTGGTTGATCCAGGAGTTGGGACTAAACGCCTCTCAGTTGTGCTGAAGACAAAAAATGGTCAATATTTTGTAAGCCCAGATAATGGCTCATTAACCTTAGTTGCTGAGACCCTTGGTATTGAAAGCATTCGCCAAATCAATGAAAAAACTAATCGCCTTGAAGGCTCTGAAAAATCATATACTTTTCATGGACGTGATGTTTATGCCTATACAGGGGCACGTTTAGCAAGTGGTGCGATTAAATTTGAAGATGTAGGACAGCTATTAGACCCAAAAGTTGAAAGTATCTCTTATCAAAAAGCAAGCTTAAATAAAGATGAGCTTAATGGAAATATTCCTACCTTAGATATTCAATATGGCAATGTTTGGAGTAATATTTCGGATGAATTACTCATAAAATCAGGGGTTGTTAATGGCGATACATTATGTGTCCAAATCAAACACAATGACGAGCTTAAGTATGATGGCAAAGCACCTTATGTCAGCAGTTTTGGTGATGTTAAAGAAGGTGAGCCTATGATTTATTTAAATAGCTTATTAAATGTTTCCATTGCGCTAAATATGGAAAATTTTGCTGAAAAAAATAAAATAGCCTCAGGAGCGCAATGGAGTATCACTCTTAAAAAATGTAATTAATTAACTAACATTCTGCATCAAAATTAACTATGTCCCTCCTCAATCTCTCTTTAACAGGAGGGATTTTTAAAGCTATTTTTATATAAAATTTAAACATACAAAAGTTTACCTATAATTTTCGTTTATAATGTATCTTTTGGTTTAGGCAATCCATAAGGCGTACTTAATGTTAGACAATTTTAACCCTGCATTATTTGCAGCAGCATTAATTCCACTACTTTTTTCGATTACCGTCCATGAGATGGCACATGCTTGGATGGCAAATCGTTGTGGCGATGCAACCGCTAAAATGCTGGGACGGATTACTTTTAATCCAGCCAAGCATATTGATCCTATCGGAACTTTACTCGTGCCATTACTTTTATGGATTGGCTCAAATGGTACATTTACCTTCGGCTGGGCTCGGCCTGTACCTGTCAATTATCGTAATTTTAAAAGCTTACAGCGCGATATTGGTTTAGTTGCGCTTGCAGGCCCTGTATCTAATGTTGTGATGGCTTTAAGCTGGGCTTTTTATTTACACTTTTTAGTAATTTTAGCTAACCATAATATTATCGACTTATTTTACCAGACAAATGCGGGCATGGTTTTGCGCAGCGATGGGATTATTGGTGGAATTATAATGATGTGCTATTTTGGAATTATTATTAATTTATCTATGGCAATTTTTAATATGATTCCCATTCCACCGCTAGATGGCAGTAAAGTGTTAATGTCCAGACTTCCTCCCCATTTAGCCGATAAATACGCAAGTTTGGAGCGTTTTGGTTTTATTATTATTATCGCGCTCTCTTATACAAGCATTCTTTCATTGGTTATTGTGCCTATTATTCGCTTCTTTAGCGGTTTACTCCTGCGTTTTACTTTTCTTTAAGATAAATATAGATAATATCAAATTACAAAGAGTTATTCATGACAAATACGATTCAGATTCATACCCAGACTATCAATAAAACTGTACTTACAGGGATTACGACAACAGGTACGCCGCATTTAGGTAATTATGCAGGTGCGATTCGCCCAGCTATTAGCATGAGTGCCCAATATAAGCACAATTATTTTTTTCTAGCAGATTATCATGCTTTAATTAAATGCCAAGAACCTGCGCGAGTTTTGCAATCGCGCCAAGAAATTGCAGCAACGTGGTTAGCACTTGGGTTAGATACCGAACATTGCACTTTTTATCGCCAATCAGATATCCCCGAAATTCCAGAATTAACATGGCTCTTAACCTGTGTTACCGCCAAAGGGCTTATGAATCGTGCCCATGCTTATAAAGGAGCTGTGGATGAAAATGCAGGCGATGATCCAGATAAAGGCATCACCATGGGATTATTTAGCTACCCAATTTTAATGGCAGCGGATATTTTAATGTTTAATGCAGATATCGTCCCTGTTGGTAAGGATCAAGTCCAACATGTTGAAATGACAAGAGATATTGCACAACGTTTTAATCATTTATTTGGTGAGCATTTCACCTTACCCACAGTTAAGATTGATGAGGATAATGCGCTCTTACCAGGACTTGATGGGCGTAAAATGTCTAAAAGTTACAATAATACAATTCCATTGTTTTTACCTGAAAAACAGCTGCGTAAAGCGATTATGAAAATAGTCACTAATTCTCTAGAACCTGGGCATCCTAAAGATCCTAGCGATTCAAGTTTATTTGCAATTTATAAGACCTTTGCAACTGAAAATGAAACTGCAAATTTACGCAAACTCCATACAGATGGCGCAGGCTGGGGCGATATTAAACAATATGTGTTTGAACATCTAAATAGTATGCTTACCGAACCGCGGTTACAATACGATGAGTTAATGCAAAATCCTGCCAAAATTGAGGCTATTTTAAAGCACGGAGCGGATAAAGCACGCGCTGCATCTGCGCCTTTTTTAGCTAAGCTGCGTAATGCGGTAGGTTTGAAATATTTTGTTTAAAAATAATCTTGTATAATTATGCTAAATCAAGCTGAAAATTTATTAAACCAAACGCATCAATCTTTATTTAAGGGTGAGCCGGTTCAGCTTCCGCTTGATTTATTTATTCCAGCGGATGCTTTAGAGATTTTGCTTGATCATTTTGAAGGACCGCTTGATTTATTGTTGTATTTGATCAAGAAAAATCACTTTGATATTCTAGATATTCCAATTTCTGCTATCGCCAAACAATATACAGACTATGTTCTTCTTTTAGAGAAGAATCGTTTTGATTTAGCTTCAGAATATCTAGTTATGGCAGCATGGCTTGCTGAGATTAAATCACGTTTACTCCTGCCCAAAGTACCTAATCCAAACGCAGCTAATGATGAGGATTTTGATCCACGCGCAGAACTAATTAGGCGTTTACAAGAATATGAGCGTTTTAAGAATGCCGCGCTTGCGCTTGATTGTATCCCGCGTTTAGAGCGCGATTTATATCTAAGCAATAGCATGTTACCGCCACTTGAAACGCGAATAATCGCGCCTGAAGTGAATATTAATGAGCTCTTATTAGCGTTACGTGGTGTGCTTACAAGATCAAGTGTCAATCAAAATCATATGATCTCGCGTGAGGCTTTATCGGTACGCGAACGTATGAGCGCAATTTTAGATAAACTCCATCACATCAATTTCATAAGATTTGAGACTTTATTTGAAATATCTGAAGGAAGACTCGGGGTTGCTGTAAGTTTTGTCGCAGTCCTTGAAATGCTCAAACTCCAGCAATTAGAAATAGTCCAAAATGGTGCTTATGCTCCTATTTACGTGCGTTTGATGAGTATAGTGGCTCTATAATCCAGACAAAAGATTAAGGGGCGCATCTGTTTATGAGAATGCTAGTCGTGGCGGTGCAAAATAATGGATAAATATTTAAAAGATAATTATCCTGAAAAAAAAGTGGGGCAGCACTATTTAGCTGGAGCTTTAAATAAAGCAGCTGATTTATCTCAACACAGTGAAAATTTGTCTGGACTTTGGGGTTAACTTTAGATATTTATCTTACCCTACATTTTTTATTCTTTTAGCCTTCCTTTTTTAAATAAAGTGCGTATAATGCCCAATTCTTAAGGGGGCGTTCTTGGATTCGACGGGGATGTTGAAGCTTGAGGTGCATGCCAAGGTGGTCGAGTGCCTTGTTAAAAACGCGACAACTTGTATAGTTGCAAACGATAACAACTACTCTTTAGCAGCTTAAACCCTGCTTTCCGTTACTGATTCTGTGTTCGTTCGGGGTTAGTCGCGGTCAATTTAAACGATCTAGGGCAATGTCAGTCTAGGGGCACTGCGCGAAATTTACTAGAACCGCCATATTTAACCCTGCCAATCGGGTCTAAATAGGTCAAATTAAAGATATGGCTAAGCATGTAGTACCGGGAGTGGATTATTTTCGGACGGGGGTTCAAATCCCCCCGCCTCCACCAAACACCAAAAGCCCCTGTTCTTACAGGGGCTTTTTATTTGGATGCTAGCTGTGTGCCTAAAAGTTTAGAGATCATTTAAGTGAACTCAACAATATTAATAATATCAACCTAATAGGATTATTTTATGAAAAAAACACTTTTTACCGCATTATTAGCTAGCACTTTATTGAGTGGCTGTGCAATAGAGAGCTCACGCACAACTGAAGTAAGTAAAGTTAGTTCATATGCCACGCAATATTCAGGGAGTCGCAGCCCTATTTCAGTTGGTAAATTTGAAAATCGCTCTAGCCACATGAATGGGATTTTTTCAGATGGATTAGACCGCTTAGGCAATCAATCAAAAACTATTTTAGTAACTCATTTACAACAAACTGGGCGTTTTAATGTCTTAGACAGAACAAATATGAGCGAACTAAAAGCTGAAGCTGGAATTAAATCACAAAAACAATCTCTTAAAGGTGCTGATTATGTGATTACTGGAGATGTTACCGAGTTTGGACGTAAAGAAGTTGGTGATCATCAGCTTTTTGGAATTTTAGGTAAAGGTAAAACTCAAATTGCTTATGCTAAAGTTAATTTAAATATAGTTAAAGTTAAAACCTCTGAAGTTGTTTACTCATCACAAGGAGCTGGAGAATATGCACTCTCAAACCGTGAGATTATAGGCTTTGGTGGTACTGCAAGTTATGATTCAACCTTAAATGGTAAGGTTTTGGATTTAGCTATCCGTGAAGCGGTTAATAACTTGGTCGATGGACTTGAAAGTGGCGCATGGAAGCCATAAAACTAAAAGATAAAGATAAAACTAAAAGATAAAACTACAAGTACAACTAATAAAGATATATCAGGAGAATAATATGTTAATAAAAAATACCATTATCGGCTTGTTTCTCGCCATAATTTTGAGTGGATGCTCAAGCTCAAAAAGCTCATCACTCTATTCTTGGGGAGATTACGAGCAAACAGTTACAAGTTTCTATCAGCAAGATAAAGTTGGTTTAGATAAGCAAATCGACTCTTTAAATAAAAATATACAAAAAGCCAAAGCTAAAGAGCTTGCTATCCCACCAGGATTATATGCTCATTTAGGCATGCTTTATGCCAATACAGGTCGAACCGCAGAAGCTTTTGATGCCTTTGCAACTGAAAAAGCATTATTCCCTGAATCAACAGTATTTATGGATTTTCTCTCAAGAAATAAAAGGATAGTAAAATGAAATATACTACTGAAATATTTATCTTAAGCATAAGTTTATTTTTAGTATCTTGTGCAACACAATCAACACCGCGTGATCATACTGCCTTTAAGGAAAGTAACCCTAAATCAATATTAGTCTTACCTCCAATTAATAGCTCTGTAGATGTTAAAGCCTCATATTCAGTATTAACGCAAATAACCCATCCATTTTCTGAAGCAGGATATTATGTTTTACCTGTTGCCGTTGTGGAAAATACATTTCGCCAAAACGGTATGAGTGTTGCTGAGGATATTCAAGCGCTTAGTTACACTAAACTTCATGAGATTTTTGGTGCAGATACTGCGCTGTATTTAAATATAATAAAATATGGCTCATCATATATGATTGTATCTAGTGAAACAGTTGTGAGTGTAGAAGGGCGTTTGATTGATTTAAAAACTGGGAAAGAGATTTGGAAAGGTAGCGCGTCTGCATCCTCAAATGAGAGCCGATCAAACTCATCAGGTAATAGTCTTATTGGCATGTTAATTGGAGCCGCACTTACGCAGATTTCAGATACCATCACAGATAAAGGTTATGGGCTCGCAGCTACTGCCAATGGGCGTTTAGCAAGTGGCATATTATCAGGACCACGCTCACCAAAATATTATTTATCTACCGAGCAAAATAAGTAACTATAATGTAGTATAAATAGCTGTAATATAACAAATTATAATAATCAAAATAAGCTTACGCACAAAATAACTATCTTTAGGGAAGTCACTTTAGTAAATATGGAGATAATTATGAATAAATTAGATGATAATAAAGTAATTAAAAGATGTGCTTGGTGTTCAAGCGATCCTCTTTATATTGCTTACCATGATCATGAATGGGGAGTTCCTGTTTATAATGATCAACAACTCTTTGAAATGCTGATTTTAGAAGGTGCGCAAGCGGGTTTATCGTGGCTTACTGTTTTACGCAAACGTGAGCATTATCGGCAGGTTTTTCATAATTTTGATGTTATAAAAGTTGCGGCAATGACTCCTGAAGACGTGGAAAGACTCATGCAATATGCAGGCATAATCCGTAATCGCTTAAAGATAAATAGCGCGATTAGAAATGCGCGTGTTTTTATTTTATTACAACAGCAATATGGAAGTTTTAATAAATATTTATGGGCTTATGTTGACAATAAACCTATTATCAATAATTGGCAGAACTTAGACCAATGCCCTGCACATACTCCATTATCTGATCAAATTAGTCAGGATTTAAAAAAAGCAGGTATGAATTTTGTTGGGAGTACGATTATTTATGCTTATTTACAATCTATTGGTGTAATTAATGATCACCTTATTGATTGTCATTACCGCATGAGTGCACATCTATAAATCGCAAGCTGCGTATATTAAAAAAATTATTATAGATAATATACCTGATAAATTGCAGCTAAATAGCTCTCTTTGGAACTTAAATAGCATTAATGTAAATAAAAATACTTATATGATGATGAGTATGGTGAGTATCAAGAAAATCTTGCAAAAATGCACAAAAAAAGTCTGATCTGGTTGATTTCTCAGGAGATGAGTTTGAAAGAATAGATTTATATATTCAAATAAGCAGTCTAAATAATTTGAAGATGGTGCTTTTGGCAGCTATAAGGTAAGTATCTCTATAAATAAAAATCTTTCAGTGAATTATCAATCATATCCTGATTCATGCCAATATATTTCATAGTGATACTTGGCGCAGAATGATTAAAAATATCTTGCAGTATTGCCAAATCTTTGTGTTGCTTATAATGGAAGTAACCAAATGTTTTACGCATTGAGTGGCAGCCAATTTCTGTTAATCCTATACTTTTTGCCGTGCTATTTAAAATACGATAAGCCTGAACGCTTGTGATTGGCTTATTTTCACCTTGGCGGCTTGGAATCATATATTGATTATCTGTAAGTTGATTGCGTAACACATAATCTGCGATATCTTTTTGCAGTTGGGTATTAATTGGAAAGCGTTTTGCCTTGCCTGTTTTTTTCTCAACAATATTAATATGTGTCTGATTTAAGAGATGAATAACTTTTAACGGCAATATATCACTGATCCGCAGACCTGTATTTAAGCCTAAAACAAACATCATGTAATACTTATCATGACGTATTTTTAAGAGCTCTTTGACTTGGTTGATGGTTTTTACATCTCGAATCGGTTGGACTATGTTCATAAACATGTTTTCTATACTAGCTAAGCGGGTGTTTATTTTAAATGCTTTAGTGCAATTAAGCAAAACAATATATTACTCCTGAGATTAAAATGCTTTTTTTGAAAATAAAGAATTTATCTATCTACTTGTTTCATAAGATAATTATTATAAGTATAGCATCCAGAGTAATAGAATGTATATTTTATTACACTCAGTGCAATGATAATCTATTTATGTAATTATCGTAAATTATCATAATTACCGTAACTGTAAATAAATAATTACTGTAATTTATTTGTTTTATGATAAAATTAAGCATTATTTGATATTTAAAAAATAAGGTATAAAAATGGCACAAAAAATCATCACCCAAGAAATAGTTGCTCAAGTAGCTCAAGATCTTTTAAATGAAGGCACTGAACCTAGTAGTAATAATATTCAAAAACGAGTTGGCGGCGGAAGTTTTACTACGGTAAAGCGCTATCTAGATATTTGGCGGCACCAACAATCCGTGCCCAAAATGATAGCCTTAGAAATACCCGCAGAATTGGAAGAAAAAGGTTTTGAGTTGGTTAAAACGCTATGGAATATAGCGATGCTTAATGCGCAAAAAGATCTGAGTGCCGCAAGAAATGAGGCAAAGGCTGAGGTGGGTGCAATAAAAGAAGAGCTTTTTGAAGCAATGAATGAGATTGCACGCCTTGAGCTTAATGAAGTAGAGCAGGGTAACCATATTGAGCAACTGCAAAATCAGTACCGCGAAATAGAGCTTGCATTTGCAGAGTTAAATGCTAATTCCAAATATCAAGAAGCGCAGCTACAAGAATTAAAACAAATCCAAAAAGAAGATAAAGAGGCGTATGCCAAAATTACGTCAGAGACAAATATGATAAATAATCAACTTTCTGATGCAATAAGTGAAACAACACGCTTACAATTAAGTCATGATGAACAAGCACACTTAATCGAACAGCAAAAGATTGATCTTATTGAAACTAAACAAATACTTATGACTACACAAGCTCAGGCACAGCACGCGATAGAGCTTGAAAAACGTTTATTAGAAACGCAACTTGAGCTTACGGAAACTAGAAAATTAGCGACCGAAAAAGCAGTAAATGCAGGTAAACTTTTAGGGGAGGTTGAAGCTCTTAGAGTTCAAGTACGCGAATTAATGAGTGCGTTAACCAGTCATCAGATCAAGCCTATTCTTGAAAAATGATTTATAACTTCTTCGCAAAATTAAGTTATTTATTTAGATATTATTTCGTGATTTTACATTACAAGGGCAGATCCACGGATCCACCCTACATGAGCTTTATAATTAACTAAGCATTAATCCTTGCGATTATCAATCAAATCAGTAACTACAGTTGGATCAGCTAGAGTTGAGGTATCTCCCAAACCTTCTAATTCATTTGCCGCGATTTTGCGTAAGATGCGGCGCATAATCTTGCCTGAGCGAGTTTTAGGTAATCCTGGTGCCCATTGGATTGCATCTGGGCTTGCGATAGGTCCGATTTCTTTACGAACATGAGCAATTAGTTCTTTACGTAATTCATCAGTTGGCTCTACATCTGCCATTAAGGTTACATAAGCATAAATTCCCTGACCTTTAATATTATGCGGGAAACCAACAACAGCCGCTTCAGCGATTGCTGGATGCAAGACTAATGCTGATTCAATTTCAGCGGTTCCCATGCGATGTCCTGAGACATTAATCACATCATCAACCCGCCCTGTAATCCAATAATAACCACTATCATCGCGGCGCACGCCATCTCCTGTAAAAAAGTAACCAGGGTAGGGCGCAAGATAAGTTTGTAAAAAACGGGCATGATCATTATAGATAGTGCGCATCATACCAGGCCAAGAGCGTTTGATGACTAAATTACCTTCACACACACCAGTTAGTTCATTACCATCATTATCTAAAATAGCTGGTTCAATTCCAAAAAATGGTACCGTCGCAGAACCTGCCTTTAAATCTATAGCTCCTGGTAATGGAGCAATTAAATGCCCTCCTGTCTCAGTTTGCCACCATGTATCAATAACAGGGCAGCGATTATCTCCTACAACACGATAATACCATTCCCAAGCTTCTGGATTAATAGGCTCGCCGACTGTTCCTAAAAGGCGCAAAGATGTGCGCTCTGTTGATTTAACAATCGCCTCGCCATCACGCATAAGTGCCCTAATCGCAGTTGGTGCGGTATAAAATATATTAACTTGATGTTTATCAATAACTTGCCAAAAGCGAGCTGCGGTTGGATAAGTTGGTATACCCTCAAACATAAGTGTTGTTGCGCCATTAGCAAGCGGCCCGTAGACTATATATGAATGCCCTGTAACCCAGCCAACATCTGCGGTACACCAATAAATCTCACCTTCTTGATAATCAAATACATACTTAAATGTAGCCGCAGCATAAAGTAAATAGCCAGCACTGGTATGAAGCACTCCTTTTGGCTTTCCTGTTGATCCTGAAGTATATAAGATAAATAAAGGTGCTTCAGCGTCCATTTTTTCAGGCTCACATTCACTGGATGCATTATCTATAAGATCATGATACCAAACATCTTTATCTCCAAAAGCGACAGGGCTACCCGTACGTTTTACTACGACTACTTTTTTAACAATATCGCCAGAATCAGCGACTGCTTTATCTGCATTGATTTTTAAGCCAATTTTACGGCCGCCGCGCAAGCTCTCATCCGCGGTAATAAGAATAGAGCAGCTTGCATCGATAATTCTATCTTTTAATGAATCTGATGAAAATCCACCAAAAACAACCGAATGTAAGGCACCAATACGCGTACAAGCAAGCATTGCAACCGCAGCTTCTGGGATCATCGGTAAGTAAATACAAATACGATCACCTTTTTTAGCGCCTAATGATTTAAGTGCATTTGCAAACTTACAAACCTCTGTATGGAGTTGTTTATAGGTGATATGGCGTGCTTCATTAGGATCATCTCCCTCCCAGATTAAGGCGGTTTGATCACCTCGTGTAGCTAAATGCCGATCTAAGCAGTTGTAAGATACGTTAAGCTGCGCTCCCTCAAACCATTTTATCTCCCCTGTATTTAAATCACAGTCAGAAACTTTATCCCATGTTTTATAGAGGCTTAAAAACTTATTTGCTTGCTCTGCCCAAAAGCTATTTTGATCTTCTAAAGAATGCGTATACATCGCTTGATATTGTTCATAATTAATATGTGCTTTTGCTTTGATATGTTCAATGACAGGGTGAATTTTAACAGTACTCATAGCGATCCCTCCTAAGGGTTTTGATATTATTGATAATTATTTACAAGCTTAGCTTGCATAATTTTGCGCAATTACCTTTGATCAATTATATTTGATTTTAAGCAATTGAGATTATGATAATGTACACATTATTTTGTGATTTAGCAAAGATTGTAAGCACTAGTTATTTATATTTAAACTTAATAAATTTAAACTTAATCTTTAAGTGATTAACAGTCGATTAAGTAACTGATCAACAGCTATAGATGCCTCATTCAAACCCCAACCATATCCTTCGATGCGGGAGCTGCTCTATATTTTTTAAAGAATATAAATATGTTAATGCTCCTGAGCAGTTACCCGATTAATAAGTGAGTAAGATGCAAATTATTAATTAAATAAGTTAATAATTGCAGCATAACGCGTTTTATCTCATAATAGCCGCTTAAATTTATTCATAGATTATTCATAGATAATTTATAGATTATTTATAAATTATTATTAAAAATTATTATTAAGGAATAGAAACGTAAATGAAGCCTGTTAAGATTGGTTTACTAGGATTTGGAACAGTTGGCAATGGAATTGCAAGTGTCTTAAATAGAAGTGGGGATGAGATTGCACGCCGTGCAGGGCGTAAACTAGAAATTGTTGGCGCATGTGTCCGCAATTTAGATCGGAATAATCCATATAATATTGCATTAACCACCGATGCAAATTTGCTTTTAGATAATCCTGAAATTGAAATTATCGTTGAGATTATGGGTGGGCATAATCCCGCTAAAAAATATATAACCCAAGCTTTAAATAATGGTAAGCATGTTGTTACCGCTAATAAAGCATTGATTGCAGTACATGGGAATGATATTTTCAAATTAGCGCAAGAGCAAGATTTAATGGTTGCTTTTGAAGCTGCGGTTGCAGGCGGCATTCCTATTATCAAAATTATTCGTGAAGGTTTAGCTAGCAATCAAATTGAATGGTTAGCAGGAATTATTAACGGTACGGGTAATTTTATTTTGACCGAAATGAAAGAAAAAGGACGTGATTTTGCAGAGGTTTTAGCCCAAGCTCAAGCCCTTGGATATGCTGAGGCTGATCCTGCTTTTGATGTGGAGGGAATAGACGCTGCTCATAAACTTACAATATTAGCTTCCATAGCTTTTGGGATTCCATTGCAATTTGATAAAGTTTATATTGAAGGAATTACTAAAATAACCCGTGAAGATGTTCAATATGCAGATGAGTTTGGCTATAATATTAAGCATTTAGGTCTGGCTAAACGCAAGCAAAGCGGGATAGAACTGCGTGTTCACCCAACTCTAATTCCTAAAAAGCGGTTAATTGCCAATGTTAATGGGATTATGAATGCAATATTAGTTAAAGGTGATGCCGTAGGTCCTGTATTATCTTATGGAGCTGGAGCTGGCTCTGAGCCCACAGCATCTGCGGTTATTGCAGATTTAGTTGATGTTGTGCGCACTTTAAATGCTGATTCGAGCAATCGTGTTCCTCATTTGGCGTTTCAGGCAGATCGTTTATCTAACTTTCCTATTTTATCTCAAGATGAAATTAAGACGGCATATTATTTAAGAATGCAAGCATTAGATAAACCTGGTGTTTTAGCTGAAATTACCCGTATATTAAGCCAAAATAATATTAGCATTGAGCAGATGATGCAAAAAAAATCAAACTCAGGAGAATCTGCACAGATTATAATGACAACGCATCGTGTCAAAGAGCAGTTAATGCAAACAGCAATCACTGAAATTGAATCTCTTAATGTCTTAAATCAAAAGATTGCCTTAATTAGAATTGAATCACTTTGGGGCTCATAAATTTATTTTAAAAGGAATTAATTATGTCTAATATCAGCATTATTGGTGGTACAGGTTTTGTAGGACAGCATTTATCTAATATGCTCGCACAAGCAGGGCATAATGTTCAAGTGCTGACGCGTAAAAAAACATGTGCTGATTATTTTTATACTCACCCGAATATTACCGTAACTGTATATTCATCGGCTAATCATACCAGCTTATATAAAAAGCTAAGTAGTGCTGAAGTTCTCATAAATCTTGTGGGAGTTTTTAATCGTGGTGCCATGCAAGATAAGCATGTTCAGTTGCCTTTGCAGCTTTTACAATTGTGTAATGATCTAAATATAAGCCAATTTATTCATTTTGGAGCTTTAGGAGCACAAGAAGCTAGCCAAGAAGCTAACTCTAAAGCTCAAAGTATATATTTTAAAACTAAATTTGAAGCACAAACCAAATTATTGGAAGCGGCAGAGCATTGTAATACAGTGGTTACAATTTTAAAGCCTGCGCTTATTTTTGCAGAAAATGATAAGTTTTTTAGTCAATTTCAAACCTTGTGCAAGAGTCTACCGCTTGTTTTAGTACCTTGTTCTGAAAGTTTACTCCAACCTGTTTATATTAAAGATGTTGAAAAAGCATTAAGCTATTGCCTGCTAAATCCTAAGTGTTTTAATAAAAGTTTTGAATTAGCAGGACCTAAACAATATAGTTTTATTGAGTTAGTTAAATTAACCGCCACTTACAATGGTGAGAATACCAAAAAAGTGCGCGCTATGCCTAATTTTATGGCAATAGCACTCGCTAAATTAACAGGCTGGTATCCTAAAGCACCTTTTAATTATGATCAATATTTATCCCTCCAAGTGCCTAATATTACGCAAAATAATGCTTTGGATGAATTTAATATCAAGCCTACTCCTTTAGAATCTGTTTTGGCATTTAGATTTCGTTTGCAAGGGCTTGATCGTTATGATAGTGCCCGTGTTGGTGCTAAGCGCTAAGGGCACATCTATTTATTGCTTTTTTTGCGTTACGCGATTTTATTAAAATGCTAATTTACCTAAGTAAACTGCGCTTTTAATAAAATCGCAAGCCTTGAAAAATCTAATTAGTAGAAGTCCCCTTAAGGATATATTCTAAAACAAAAATACAAAAATATAAAAATAAGCTATTCAAAGATTTGTTTAAGTGAGAATATTATGAGTGAAGAGATTTTAATCAACCTAACCCCGAGAGAGACGCGCGTTGCAGTTGTTGAAGATGGCATACTGCAAGAAGTTTTAGTTGAAAGAGCACGCAAACGTGGCTTGGTTGGTAATATTTACAAAGGTAGGGTTGTTAGAATTCTCCCTGGTATGGAAGCTGCTTTTGTTGATATAGGCTTAGAGCGAGCAGCTTTTTTACATGCCTCAGATATATCAGAAGGTTATAAACCTACATTTGGAGAGGAATCCCCATCTCAACTTGAGCAAGAGTTGCTTGAGCCTCCGCCTGCTGTATGTATTACCAAACTTATTCATCAAGGTCAGGATCTTATCGTCCAAGTAATTAAAGATCCTTTAGGAACTAAAGGTGCGCGTTTAACGACTCATGTTTCTATTCCTTCGCGCTATTTGGTGTTTTTGGTTGATTCTGATGCTGTTGGTATCTCAATTAGGATTGAAGATGAGATTGAGCGTGAACGTTTAAAAGATATCATTAATACCTTTAAGCAAGATATGGATGGGGGCTATATTGTTAGAACAGCAGGGGAACATATTGATCCATGGGCGATTCGTTCTGATATGCAGTTTTTGCAGCGTTTATGGGCATCGGTAAAAGAAAAATCACAAAAAGCAAAATCAACAGAGTTAATTTATGCCGATCTAGATCTTGAATTAAGAGTTGTGCGCGATTTTATTAATGATAATACTTTAAAAATAAATATAGATGCACGCACAGGTTTTGAGCGTATGCGCGCTTTTGCGGAGCAATTTTTACCTGATGCGTTAAATAAAATAGAATTATATTCAGGCGAGCGTCCTTTATTT
>BHEQ01000010.1 GCA_003864535.1 Gammaproteobacteria bacterium | reverse complement strand
GTTTATATAGTGCTTGATCAAAAGACATCATTCCTGATGAGCCACCATTTTCCATAGCCGCGCCGATCATATCTAATTTTCCTTTCTGAATTAGATCGGCTATATATGGTGTATTTAGCATTACCTCAACTGCGACGATATTTTTGCCATTAACATCTTGAATAAGACGTTGTGAAATAATCGCAACAAGGTTTAAAGATAAATCCATCATTAGAGATCCACGACTATCTTCTGGGAAAAAATTAATTATGCGTTCTAGAGATGTTACCGCATTATTGGCATGCAAAGTACTTAAACATAAATGCCCTGTAATCGAGAAATGTAAGGCTGAGTGCATTACCGAACGCGTTCTAACTTCTCCGATTAGAATAACATCTGGCGCTTCTCGCATTGCGGACTCTAAGGCACGGTCATAAGAATGAGTATCTATACCAATCTCGCGCTGCCCGATAATAGAGCGGCTGTGCTCATACACGAACTCAATCGGATCTTCTATAGTTAAAATATGTCCAGAGCTGACATTAGCCCGATGCGAAACGATTGCTGCAAGTGTTGTCGATTTGCCTGATCCTGTTGCACCAACAACTAGAATCAAGCCCCTTTTCTCCATCACTAAATCTCTTAATACAATTGGTAAGCCTAATTCCTCTATTCCTGGAATTATACTTTTAATGTAACGAATCACCATTCCAAGCTCACCTCTTTGGTGAAACATATTGACCCGAAAACGTCCAATATCTTCGACTTTAAGCGAAATATTTAACTCAAGCTCGCGCTCATACTCAGTGATTTGATCCTCATTTAATAATGAGTAGATAAAGTGGCGCACATTCTCATTGGTAAGCTTATGCTTACCAACTTTGTGCATCACTCCATTTGATTTAATATAAACGGGCACATCAGGATAAAAGAATAAATCCGATGCTTCTTTTACAGCCATTAGGCGTAGGTAAGGGGTAATATCCATTATTTCTCAGTGTACTAAGCAAGATAAATTAAGGTAATAAAATTAGACTGTATTTTGTCGATCCAAATTAATAGTTAATTATAGCTAATTGTATTAACTTGATCCAACTTAATAAGTTAACTCATTAAAGGTTAATCTAAGTTATTTAAAGTAAGCTTGCGTATAGGTACGTTAACGTGAGCACTAGAGAACCTTAGCCTTATGGGTCTACCTATTTATTCGGTTTTTATAGCAGAGCAAGCATGTAAATCATTAATTTAATTAAACAGCTATTTTGAGTAATCCCTATTAATAAATATGCCATTAAGTAAGCTTTTAATTAAAGAACTAAAGGTTAAGTAAAATTAACTAAAGAATTAAAGTTGACAAAAAACCTCTGTTACAATCACCCTCACATCTACATAAGATAACTTCTATAAATTAGATTTTCCAAGGATTGCAATATTATTAAAAACGCAGTTTACTTAGTTAAATAGGCATCTTAATAATATTAGGTCAGCTGAAAAAGTATAAATAGATGTTCTCATCAGATAGATGAATTCGCCTAAACCTAAAAAAAGAGAAAGATAATGTCAAATCAATTTAAAATATTTATGAGCACGACTCTCTTGTCTATAAGTTACTCTCTCACGAGCTATGCTGTTGCTGAGCCGATTACTTTAAAAATATCACATTTTTTACCCGCAGAATCTCCTGCGCAAAAACAAGTTTTTGAGCCGTGGTGCGCAAAGATTAAAAAGGATTCAGGGGGCCAACTTTTGTGTGCAATATATCCTGCAATGTCATTAGAAGCAGGCAGGTCTTCTGATGAAATATTTGAACAGATTAAACGAGGTAAAGCTGATATTGGCTGGGTTTTGCCTAATATGATACCAGGTAATTTCCCTATCTTTGAAGCGATCGAATTACCTTTTATGATAAAAGATTCTCTGTCAAGCTCCCTAGCTCTATGGAACTTTTATGAAACACATGCACAAGATGAGTTTACAGCTTTTGCTGATTTTAAAGTATTAGCCTTTTTTGCAGGTGGCGGTACTGAGATTCATACTAAAGATAAAAAAATTGAGACACTTGCAGATTTAAAAGGATTAAAGCTTAATGTTGCGGGTAAGTATGTTAGAAATACCATGAGTACATTTGATGTAATTTCTTTAACAACTAAGGGACCTGACCATATTATTGAGCAAATTACAAATAATGTGACTGCAGGTGTAGTTATATCATGGCAAGTGGCACAAGCAGTTAATTTAAACTCTCTAACCAAGTTTCATACTCAAATGCCAGAAGGTAAAAATTATTTGGGTGCTGCGTCTTTTTCTATTTTGATGAATAAGGATAAATATAATTCACTGAGTGACGATCTTAAAAAAGTAATTGATCAAAATTCTGGTCTTCCCTTAGTCACACAGGCTGCTAAAGTATGGGATGCTGAAGTCTTAAAAAATAAAGGTTCGGCTAAAAGAGAAGGGCATACAATGACTACTTTCAGTGACATAGAGTATGAAAAACTCCTGAATTTAAGTATCCCTTTGAGGCAAAAATGGATTGATAAGATGACAAAAGCAGGAAAAGATGGAGAAGGTTTATTCGAGGCATTAAATAGTTTATTAGATAATTAGTAACTACTCCGCAATTAAATAAGCCACCCTCCCAACTCCCCTTCGCAGGGGAGGAGCTGTAAAGGTCCTCAATCTTCGGTAGATTTAGGGGGAAGCTCAGTAAATCCTTAACTTAATGGCGTTGCTGGATTATCCGAAGGTTCTAATATAATATCTAAACGATGATTTTTAGCGATTTTATCTAAAATACCGTTAATAAATTTATGTCCGCCCTCCGCACCAAAGCGTTTCGCTATTTCTACGGCTTCATTGATGATCACTCGATAAGGAATGTCGATTTTGTGCATAAGCTCAAAAGTACCAACCCATAATATTCCGTGTTCAACTGCATCTAATTGATCTATAGGGCGGTCTAAGAACGGGCTTATGATATCATCTAGATATTGAGTATCTTTAAAAACTCCATTTAGAATCTCAAAAAAATATTCATTATCAGCTAAATGAAAATCTTCATTATCTGCAAATTGGGAACGCAGGCTTGCAACATCGGTATGGACTAATTGCCATTGATAAAAGGCTTGCATCGCAAAACGCCGTGCATAAGTCCGACCTTGCTTGGGGCGTACTTTTTTAGAATGAGTACTCATAATTATAATCCTTGGAATATAAGGTTTGAAATGTAATATTTAGATAGGAAACGCCCCGAAGGGCGTTTAAAAGCTTACATAATGCTTTGCATTGCAGCTTGAAATCACATTCTAAATATCATCATCAGTACTTGTAATTGGTGATGTTCGCGTGGGGATATGCCCAAATTCAGTCGTATCAAATACCGCTGCGCGCGCTGCGCGTTTGATGCTTTTGCCACCACGGCGTTCCATATGATATGCAAGTCCTGTCCCTGATGGGATCAAGCGTCCAACAATAACGTTTTCTTTAAGTCCGCGTAGATCATCACGTAAGCCACGTACAGAGGCTTCTGTTAAGACGCGCGTGGTCTCTTGGAAAGATGCTGCTGAAATAAAGCTTTCTGTCGCAAGCGATGCTTTCGTGATCCCCAATAAAATTGGTTGGAATGTTGCAGGTATAAGCCCTTTTGCGACAATACGATCATTTTCCTCTAAAACACGGACACGCTCGGTTTGTTCAGCTTTAATGAAGTTGCTATCATTTGGATCAATAATCTCAACTTTACGCAGCATTTGGCGCAAGATAACCTCAATATGTTTATCATTAATCTTAACACCTTGTAAACGATAAACATCTTGAACTTCTTTGACTAAATATGCAGTTAATTCTTTAATGCCTAATAAACGTAAAATGTCATGCAAGCTCTTCTCGCCATAAACGACCATTTCACCTTTTTCAACAAACTCACCTTCAAAGACATTAATCGTGCGCCATTTAGGGATTAACTCTTCATGCACATTCCCGTCACGATCTGTAATAACTAAACGATGCTTACCTTTAGTTTCTTTACCAAAGCTCACAACGCCTGCTATTTCAGCCATGATTGCAGCTTCTTTAGGCTTACGCGCTTCAAATAAATCGGCAACACGTGGCAGACCACCTGTGATATCCCGCGTTTTTGATGATTCTTGTGGAATACGTGCGATAACATCACCGATTTTTACATCCGACTCATCAATCACGTTAATGATTGCATTGGCAGTAAGATAATAAATCGCTGGAATATTCGTGCCATGAATAAAGACATCATCACCTTTTTTATCAACCAAACAAATAGCTGGACGCATATCTTTACCCGCGCCGCTACGTACTTTTGGATCTAAAATCATGATTGATGAAAGCCCGGTAATATCATCTGTATGACGCTGAACAGTTACCCCATCTTCAAAATCTCTAAAGATTGCCTTACCTTCAACTTCAGTCACAACAGGATGAGTATGTGGATCCCAGTTGGCAATTATTTGACCGACTTTAATTGTGCCGCCTTCTTTTGCGGAAATAATCGCACCATACGGTACTTTATATTTCTCACGATCGCGTCCAAATTCATCTGAAATAATAATCTCACCTGAGCGCGAAACTGAAACTAAATTCCCTTCACGATTGATAACTGTATTCATATTCATAAGCTTAAGCGTACCTGTTGTTCTAACTTGAACATTAGTAATCGCTGCCGCTCGTGATGCTGCGCCGCCAATATGGAATGTCCGCATCGTTAGCTGAGTCCCAGGTTCACCAATTGATTGCGCCGCAATAACCCCGACAGACTCACCAGGATTTACCAAATGTCCGCGCCCTAAATCACGCCCATAACACTTAGCACATAAACCATAGCGATTCTCACAAGTTACGGGTGAACGAATAATTACCTGATCAACACCTTTCTCATCTAAAATATCCACCGCAGCTTCATCCATCAAGGTTCCTGCTGCAAATAAAAGCTGATCTGTGCCTGCTTCAAACACATCTTGCGCTAGAGTTTGTCCTAAAACTCGATCACGCAAAGGCTCGATAATATCCGCGCCTTCAACCACTGGAGTTATAAGCAAACCATCGGTTGTTCCGCAATCTGCATCGGTAATAACTAAATCTTGAGAGACATCAACCAAGCGCCGCGTTAAGTAACCTGAGTTAGCTGTTTTAAGCGCAGTATCGGCAAGCCCTTTTCGTGCTCCATGGGTTGAGATAAAGTATTGAGATACATCCAAGCCTTCACGGAAGTTTGCGGTAATTGGCGTTTCAATGATAGAGCCATCAGGCTTAGCCATCAGCCCACGCATCCCAGCTAACTGCCGAATTTGTGCAGGACTACCCCGCGCTCCTGAATCTGCCATCATAAAGATTGAGTTAAATGAAGCTTGTTCAACTTCAACCCCTTCTTTATTGATTACTTTTTCAGTACCTAGATTATTCATCATAACCTTGGCAACTTCATCATTCGTGCGTGACCAAATATCAATTACTTTATTATAGCGTTCACCATTGGTAACTAAACCTTGTGCATATTGATATTGAACTTCTTTAACTTCTTTTTCAGCCGCATTAACAATCTTAACTTTCTCTTTAGGGATAACCATATCCTCAAAGCCTACAGATGCCCCTGAAATCATCGCATAATGGAAACCTGTATACATAAGCTTATCTGCAAAATCAACTGAAGGTTGCAAACCTAAACGTCGATAAGCCTGATTAATCAAATTAGATATTGCTTTTTTAACTAATGGCTTGTCAATTAAAGAAAACGGTAAGCCAATTGGTAAAATTTCAGATAATAAAATACGCCCAACTGTTGTTTGGACACGGCGCACACCAACGGCGTTCACATCATCATCTATCATCCACGCAGGCATGCGTACATGTACTTTAGCTTGAAGATGGACTTGTTTGGTGACATAAGCTCGATGCACTTCATTAAAATTGGCAAAGAACATATCCTCACCAAGTGCATTAATCCGCTCGCGCGTCATGTAGTACAAACCTAAAACCACATCTTGCGACGGTACGATTATAGGCTCGCCATTGGCTGGAGATAAGACGTTATTTGATGCCATCATCAACGTGCGTGCTTCAAGCTGAGCTTCGATTGATAATGGAATATGTACCGCCATTTGATCGCCATCAAAGTCAGCATTAAATGCGGTACATACTAAAGGATGCAATTGGATTGCCTTGCCTTCAATAAGAACTGGTTCAAACGCTTGAATGCCTAATCTATGCAGAGTTGGTGCGCGATTTAATAAAATTGGATGTTCGGTGATCACATCTTCTAAAACATCCCAAACTTCAGCCGCTTCTTTTTCAACCATTTTTTTGGCAGCTTTAATTGTGGTTGCAAAACCTAAGCGAATTAATTTTGAGAAAATAAATGGTTTAAAAAGCTCTAGAGCCATTTTTTTAGGTAAACCACATTGATGCAGATGTAAGGTTGGACCTACAACAATAACCGAACGCCCTGAGTAATCAACACGCTTGCCCAAAAGATTCTGGCGGAAACGTCCTTGCTTGCCTTTGATCATATCTGCAAGAGATTTTAAAGGACGCTTATTCGCACCAGTTATAGCGCGTCCACGCCGTCCATTGTCTAACAGTGAATCCACCGCTTCTTGGAGCATACGTTTTTCATTGCGCACAATAATATCAGGCGCGGTTAATTCAAGTAAGCGTTTTAAGCGATTATTTCTGTTGATAACCCGACGATATAAATCATTTAAATCTGAAGTCGCAAAGCGTCCACCATCTAGTGGCACAAGCGGACGTAAATCAGGGGGTAAAACAGGGAGAACCGTTAAGATCATCCATTCAGGTTTATTAGTTGAACCTAAGAAAGACTCGACTAATTTTAAACGCTTGGATAAACGCTTGAATTTAGTTTCTGAGCCTGTTTGTTCCAGCTCTTCACGTAGACGTGAGGCATCATCTTCAAGATTGAGTGCTTTGAGCAGAGTAAATATCGCCTCAGCCCCCATAAGTGCGATAAAATCATCGCCATGCTCATCGACTGTGTCTAAATATTCTTCATCAGTTAGAATTTGTCCTTTTTCTAAAGGAGTCATTCCTGGTTCAATTACTACAAACGCTTCAAAATAAAGAATTTTTTCGATATCACGTAAAGTCATATCCAATAATAAACCAATGCGGCTTGGAAGTGATTTCAAATACCAAATATGCGCAACAGGCGAGGCTAAATCAATATGTCCCATGCGATCACGTCGCACTTTTGCAAGCGTGACTTCAACGCCACATTTCTCACAAACCACACCACGATGCTTAAGGCGTTTATAGCGTCCGCATAAGCATTCGTAATCTTTAACAGGTCCAAAAATCTTAGCGCAAAATAAGCCATCGCGCTCGGGCTTAAAAGTACGGTAGTTAATAGTTTCTGGTTTTTTAACTTCACCAAATGACCATGAACGGATCATCTCAGGTGAGGCCAGACCGATGCTAATTGCATCAAAGTCTTTAACATCTTCAGGGCTTTTAAAAAGATTAAGTAAGTCTTTCATCTGTTTTTCCAAAATTTGAGTTCAAAATAAGAGGATTATTGAGCATGTTTTAAGTGTTTATTATTATTAATAATATAATTAATAATATACCTAATTAAACATGCTCAATGAATATGTGTTTTTAGAATAATAATTATTTGATAATTATTATTCAGTATCTAAACCCATATTAATCCCGAGTGAACGGATCTCTTTTACTAATACATTAAAGGACTCAGGCATTCCAGCATCCATACGATGATCACCATCAACAATGTTTTTATACACTTTAGTCCGCCCCGCGACATCATCTGACTTAACGGTTAACATTTCTTGAAGAGTATATGACGCGCCGTAAGCTTCAAGCGCCCATACTTCCATCTCTCCAAAACGCTGTCCGCCAAATTGGGCTTTACCACCTAGAGGCTGCTGCGTTACTAATGAATATGGACCAGTTGAACGCGCATGCATTTTGTCATCAACCAAATGGTTGAGTTTTAGCATATACATATAGCCAACAGTAACCTGACGATCAAAAGCATCACCAGTACGCCCATCATGCAATGTTGTTTGCCCTGTTTCAGGAAGATCAGCTAGGCGCAACATTCTGCGCATCTCATCTTCTGATGCGCCATCAAATACAGGTGTAGCCATAGGCACGCCACCTTTTAGATTGCCGCACAAGGTTATAATATCGTCATCAGAAAAATCATCAAATTCAATGTTTTGCGCCGAGGCATCTTTATTGTAAATTTCATGTAAGAATTTACGTAATTCTGCCATTTTCGTTTTTGCAGCAAGCATCTTACCGATCTTAAGCCCAAGTCCATGCGCCGCCCAACCTAAATGCGTCTCTAAAATCTGTCCAATATTCATCCGCGATGGAACACCTAATGGATTTAAACAAATGTCAACAGGCGTGCCATCTGCCATAAACGGCATGTCTTGCTCAGGTACTATCATCGAGATAACACCTTTATTGCCATGGCGTCCTGCCATTTTATCCCCAGGTTGAATCCGACGTTTAACCGCAAGATAAACTTTAACCATTTTAAGAACACCAGGCTGTAAATCATCTCCTTGAGTGATTTTGCCACGTTTTTCTTCAAATTTAGCATCATATTCTTTACGCGTTTGCGTTAGAAGTGCTTTGGTTTTTTCAAGCTCACCTGCAGCATCTTCTGATTTTAAACGAATCTCAAACCATGTTTCGCGTTTAAGATCAGCTAAATATTCAGCGGTTACTTTAGCTTTAGCTTTTAAGCCGTTAGGTCCACCATCTGCAACTTTATTTAGAACTAGTTTTTCAATACGCTGGAAAAGATCATCTTCTAAAATACGTAATTGCTCATTTAAATCTTTACGCACCCGATCAAGCTCTGATTTTTCAATCGCTTTCGCACGTGGATCTTTAGTCACGCCATCACGTGTGAAAACACGGACATCGATAACCGTGCCATCCATTCCTGCTGGAACACGTAAAGATGAATCTTTAACATCTGAGGCTTTTTCACCAAAGATTGCGCGTAATAATTTCTCTTCAGGCGTAAGCTGGGTCTCACCTTTTGGTGATACTTTACCCACAAGAATATCCCCAGTTTTAACCTCAGCTCCAATATATGCAATCCCCGCTTCATCAAGTTTAGCAAGCGCAGCTTCAGATACATTAGGAATATCCGCAGAAATATCTTCCGCACCTAATTTAGTATCACGCGCGACACAAGTTAGCTCTTCAATATGGATAGTTGTAAAGCGATCTTCACGCACAACACGTTCAGAAATTAAGATAGAATCCTCATAGTTATAGCCATTCCAAGGCATGAACGCAACTAACATGTTTTGCCCAAGCGCAAGCTCGCCCATATCGGTTGATGGACCATCAGCTAAAATATCTTTAATTGAAACAACATCACCTTGTTTAACTAAAGCACGTTGATTGATACATGTATTTTGATTTGAGCGCGTATATTTGGTCAGATTATAAATATCAACACCAGCTTCACCCGTAATAGTCTCATCATCATTGACACGCACCACAATACGCGTTGCATCAACCGAATCAACAACACCACCACGGCGAGCAACAACGCAAACGCCAGAATCACGCGCCACAATTACTTCCATACCCGTACCGACAAGAGGTTTGTCTGTTATTAGCGTAGGTACAGCTTGACGTTGCATGTTCGAGCCCATTAAGGCGCGGTTAGCATCATCGTGCTCTAAAAATGGAATTAGTGCTGCGGCAACTGATACAATTTGTTTTGGTGAAATATCAATATATTGAATTTGATCACGCGTGGAGAGCGTAAAGTCACCCGAGATTCTTGAGGCGATTAAATCCTCAACAAAAGTGCCATTTGCATCAAGTTTGGCATTTGCTTGCGCAATAACAAATTGACCTTCCTCGTAAGCGGATAAATAATCAACTTGATCAGTCACCATTGCATTTTCAACTTTACGATATGGCGTTTCTAAAAAGCCATAACTATTAGTTCTTGCATAACAAGCCAGTGAATTGATCAGACCGATATTTGGGCCTTCTGGAGTTTCAATCGGGCACACCCGACCATAATGAGTAGTATGTACGTCACGTACTTCAAAACCTGCGCGTTCCCGCGTTAAACCACCTGGACCTAAGGCTGAAATACGGCGTTTATGCGTGATTTCTGATAAAGGATTATTTTGATCCATAAACTGTGAGAGTTGTGATGAGCCAAAGAATTCTTTAATCGCCGCGCCAACAGGTTTTGCATTAATTAAATCAGTTGGAGTATAACCTTCACTATCAGCTAGAGTTAAACGCTCTTTAACCGCACGTTCAACGCGGACAAGACCAACGCGAAAAACATTCTCAGCCATCTCACCAACACAGCGAATGCGACGATTACCTAAGTGATCGACATCATCAACGCTACCATTACCATTTCTGATTCCAATAAGAGTTTCCATAACTGCAAGAATATCTTGCTTACTTAAAATACCCTCACCCTCATCTGACGGACGCTCTAAGCGGCGATTGAACTTCATACGTCCAACTGCGGATAAATCATAGCGATCTGCGGAGAAAAATAAATTATTAAATAATGCTTCAGCAGCTTCCTTCGTAGGTGGCTCGCCTGGGCGCATCATCCGATAAATTTCAATCTGGGCTTCAAGTGCGTTACGGGTAATATCTGCCCGAATCGTATTGGATAAAAATGCACCGCGATCTAATTCATTAACATATAGCGTCTCAATAGACTTAATGCCACGCGCCATTATTTTTTCGATTTGTTCAATCGTTAATTCGTCATTAGCAAAAGCTAAGAGCTCGCCTGTCTCTTCATCCATTAAATCTTTAGCGAGTATCTTCCCTGCTAAAAATTCAGTTGAGACCTCAATATTGCCAATATCCGCATTTTCTAAATCACGGATATGTTTTGCGGTAATCCGCCGTCCGCGTTCTACGATTATTTTATTGCCAATACTAATATCAAATGCTGCCATCTCACCACGTAAACGCTCAGGTATAAGCGTCATTGAGATTTTATCACCTGCAAAATAAAAGGTATTTGTGTCAAAGAAAGTCTCTAACATATCTTGGTTGGATAAACCCAAAGAGCGCAACAAAATAGTCGCATGTAATTTGCGTCTGCGATCTATACGCACAAAGAGTAAATCTTTAGCATCAAACTCAAAATCAAGCCACGAACCGCGATAAGGGATAACTCGCGCCGAAAATAATATCTTGCCTGATGAATGAGTTTTGCCTTTATCATGATCAAAAAACACGCCAGGTGAGCGGTGTAATTGTGAAACGACAACGCGCTCCGTGCCATTGATAACAAAAGTGCCATTATCGGTCATTAGTGGGATTTCGCCCATATACACGCCGCCACGCCCAAAATTATCAAGCTCTGCTGCGCGAATTTCTTTAATCGTACCTTTATCAGCATCTTTTAATTTTAAACGCAAGCCAACCCGCAAAGGAGCGGCATAAGTAACGCCACGTAATTGGCATTCGCGCACATCAAAACTAGGCTCGCCTAAATGATAATCAACATATTCTAAGATCGCATTCCCTGAATGAGATTCTATCGGAAATATAGATTTAAACGCCGCGTGCAGACCTTGATCTTTACGCTTTTTACGCGAGACATAATCTTGTAAAAATTCACAATAAGAGTCTAATTGAATGGAGAGTAAATACGGAACATCTAAAATGCTTTCTTGTTTACCAAAATCCTTACGGATACGTTTTTTCTCTATAAATGAGTAGGCCATGCAACTTCCCCTAGGCGTGAATTTAAGAACTATCAGTTAAATTGAACTTTCTATAAAAAAATAATTAATAAATTATCATTATCATGTTTAAAATATGTGTTCAAAATATGTACGAAATATATAAAAAATAATGTATTGAAAAGTCAATTTAATTGACAAATATTAACCAATAATAAACTACTGTAAATCAATGTATAACAAAGTATAACCATGTATAACTAGATATAACTGCGTATAACGCTGGATAATCATGTAAGTAAAATAAGTAAAAACTCCGTAGTCTGTGCTTAGCTGCAATGCAAAAATAAATAGATATTGAAGGCAGCAAAGGCTGGTGAGAGGTCTCACCAGCCTAAAAGTCATTTTACATTAGCTTTAAACTAAGTTTTTCTAATTTGAAATACACACTCTATCCGTTTATTTAAATAATTTAAATTTCCTTCATAACCTATAAATAGGGCTTTTATGAATTAGTTAATTATTTAATCTCAACAGTTGCGCCTGCAGCTTCAAGCTCAGCTTTAACTTTAGCAGCTTCATCTTTAGAAACGCCTTCTTTAACATTTGTAGGTGCACTTTCAACTAAAGTTTTAGCTTCACCTAGGCCTAAGCCTGTTAATGTTCTAACTACTTTGATTACGTTAACTTTGTTAGCGCCAAAAGAAGTCATAACAACGTTAAATTCAGTTTGTTCTTCAACAGCTTCAGTAGCTGCTGCAGGACCTGCTGTGGCAACGGCTGCAGTTACACCAAATTTTGTTTCAATTGCTGAAATTAATTCCATAACTTCAGCTGTTTTCATTGCGTCAATGGCGTTAAGAATATCGTCTTGAGAAATAGACATTTGTTACTCCTGATAAATTAAATATAAAGTGGTGGGCACATATATTAGTTGCTTTTTTCTGCGTTACACTATTTCATTAACATACTCATTTACCTAAGTAAACTACGCTGTTAATAAAATCGCAAGCCTTGAAAAATCTAATTAATAGAAGTCCCTTAGTAATTATTAAGCAGCTTCTTTTTGATCACGAACTGATGCAATTGTTGCAGCAAGTTTTTGAACAGGTGCTTTAAGCACTGCAAGAAGCATAGAGATAGCTTGATCTTTCGTAGGTAGTGCTGCAATAGTTGCAAGTGCGCTACCATCATAAAGCTCACCATCATGAACAATGGCTTTAACTACCATTTTTTCATTGGCTTTTTGCTTGACAAAGTCACTAATCGCGCGTGCCGCACTAACTGGATCTTCTTCATTTAAAGAAAAAGCTAAAATTAGTGGTCCAACAAGACTATCTGTCATACATTCAAATTGAGTGCCTGCTATTGCACGCTTTGCTAAGCTGTTTTTAACAACACGCAAATACACATTATTACCACGAGCTTTATTACGTAACTCAGTTATTTGAGATACAGATAAGCCATGGTATTGAGCAACAACCACTGAAAATGCACGAGCAGCAACTTCGGATACTTCAGCAACAACCGCTTTTTTCTCTTCTAAAGTTAAACTCATTTTTTTACCTTATATTATGCATAATATAAATATTATACCGGTGATATACCTTACAAGCCTCATTCCATAAGGAACTTTTAAAACTTGTAAGCCCCACGGTTTGTTCTAAATGTTTAGAACCTTCCGTCTACGTAGACTCATTCTTACTCATTAAGCCTTTTGGCATCTACGGTCTTAGACTTATTTGCTTAACTAATCTTAAGTTAATCTTAAATTAAACAAATAAGGTCCAAATTTAATATTTATGTGTATATTTTATATATTTTTTAAAACTAAATTGATGCGATATCTAGCGTTAAGCCAGGTCCCATCGTTGTTGAAATACTTACGCGACGCACATAGATACCTTTAGAGGTCGATGGCTTAAGGCGATTTAATTCAACAAGTAAAGTTCTTAAATTCTCTTGTAATTTAACAGCATCAAAACCAACTTTGCCGATTGAGCAATGAATGATTCCTGCTTTATCAGTCCTAAAGCGAACTTGTCCTGATTTTGCATTAGTTACCGCGGTTGCTACATCTGGAGTTACCGTGCCAACTTTAGGATTAGGCATCAAGCCGCGCGGACCTAAAACCTGACCTAATTGTCCGACGATTCTCATCGCATCAGGACTTGCAATTACAACATCAAAATCCATGTTGCCAGCTTTAATGCTCTCAGCAAGATCTTCAAATCCAACAATATCCGCACCAGCAGCTTTAGCAGCTTCAGCGTTAGCACCTTGGGCAAATACGGCAACGCGAACAGTTTTACCGGTACCATGTGGTAAAACACTAGCGCCACGGACAACTTGGTCTGATTTACGTGGATCAACGCCTAAGTTCACGGCAACGTCAATAGATTCTTTAAATTTAGCCTCAGGCAAGCTTGAAAGAAGGGTAAAACCTTCAAGCGCAGGATAGGCTTTGTTTGTTTCGATTAAAGCTGCGATTGCTTTTGCTTTTTTAGTTAGTCTAGACATTAGATACCCTCCACATCAAGGCCCATCGAACGAGCACTGCCCGCCAATGTGCGTACAGCTGCATCTAAAGATGCTGCAGAAAGATCCGCTTCTTTAACTTTAGCAATCTCTTCAAGTTGGGCACGAGTAACTGTACCAACTTTTTTAGTATTAGGATTAGAGCTACCTGATTTTATACCAGCAGCTTTTTTAAGTAAGTAAGCAGCTGGAGGAGTTTTAGTAATGAAGGTGAAAGAACGGTCATTATAAACCGTAATAACCACTGGAAGTGGCATTCCAACTTCTAATTGTTGTGTTTGTGCATTAAATGCTTTACAAAACTCCATGATATTAACACCATGTTGACCAAGTGCAGGTCCTATAGGTGGTGATGGATTTGCTTTGCCCGCTGCTACTTGCAGTTTGATATAGGCGGTGACTTTCTTAGCCATGGATAACTCCTAAATGATGGGTAATAACGCAATTTCTTGCTCCCCTGTTGGAAACCTCAAAAATGAGGACAGAGGATAATAACCTAGTTTTATAAAAAAATCTAGAAAATATTAAGCTTACGCGTAAATATTTAAGCCTAACTCCTCCCAATCTCCCATTTACAGGGGAGGAGCTGTAAAAATCCGATCTGCTAAGGATAATTTAAGGTGAAAGCCTTAGCTTAATGGCATTGAGGGCTGTGATGATGCTTCTTTAGCTACGCAGTAGTTACACGGGGTATTTAATCTGATTGATTATTTCCTATTTAAAGTGGAAATAATCAAACTACTTTAAAGCAAGAAAACAGGTACTTTATCGTTAGTGCAAAGTAATTTGCGCGTGCAATTATTTATTATGCTTATTTAAGTGATTACGATTACTTCAGATTATTCAAACATTTATGCTAACAATTTAAGGATTATATTTTATGAGTGCCCAGGTTTTTAGAGTTAAAGAAGACAAGCTTGATCAAGCTTACGTTACCACCCAAATCATGCAATTAATCTCAAACTGGATAGAACCTACAGTAATGAGCGCAGCGCGTCTAAAAATGCTGCTCTCACATATTAAAGCCATGGTAAGCCGTGCAGAAACAGGTGAGGAACTACCTGAAATTGACGCGACTCTTTTTGATGAGATTTCAGAAAAATCTATAGACCTTGCCCATAAAGTTGTCGCTTTATTACCTGCGCTTGATCCATCTGAAGCTTATTTATTATCGGTACATTTTGAAGTAGCGTTTGGACAAGCTTAATTTGTAATATTTTCAACATTTGCAATATTTACAGTATTTGCAAAGTATCTCCCAGAGTATGAGTCATGATATTTAATTAAAAGATCATGTAAATAAAGATTATATAAATTAAGGAGTAAAAAAATGAGTACACAAATTCTAATGGTAATCGGTGATCGTTTAGGTAAAGGTCAACACGTTGCAGTAGGGGCGGAAAAAGCAGGCGCGAAAGTAATCGTAATTGCAGGCGTTGCCGCGGATATGAAGCTTGGGGATGTTATGAATGCTGAGCAAGCTCAGTTAGGAATCTCCTTTTGTGGGAGCGGCGGTGCTGGTGCTATTACGGCTCAAACCAAATACGGTTATAAAGTACGTTACGGCATGCGCTCAATTGAAGAGGGCGAGACCGCTATTGCTGAAGGCTGCACAGTATTAGGCTTTGGATTTATGGACAAAGAGGAGTTAGGCGAACGCTTAATTAAAGCTTATGTTAAAAAATATCCAGCCTGAGGATTTTTATGAAAAAACAATACCAAACATCTGTCCGTGTCTCAGGGCAAGGCAAGAGCGCACAGCAAGCATTTGCTGATGGTATAAATTGTGTTCAGGCTGCTATTTTAAAAGGTAATCAAAATATTATTTTAAGAATAGAGCCTGAAGATGTTCAAGTTGTTTCAGCCAATGTGCAACGGCGTGTAGAGAAATTTTTATTCATATTTTTACCAAGAAAGATAGCTCATTACAGTGTGGTGCTGGATGTTTCGGTCATGGTAACTATTTTAGAGATTGATAAAGTTATATTTGAAGGAGCAGCATAATGTTTATAATTATTTTATTTAAGTCACTGATTGTCGGTGCTTTGTGTGGTTTTGGATTGGGGGCTGGGGCTGCAAGAATGTTTCATGCGCCGACAGTTCAAGGAATGGGTGCATTTCGCACTTTGGGTGAGTTAAATTCTTGTGAGGGTGATCCTGCCTCGCATTTCTCTTTTGGTTTAGGGTTTTTCTTTAATGCTTGGGCATCATCTGTTGCAGCTGGCGCGTTTACTCAAGATGTTGATCATCGGATTATTCCACATTGGGGCGTAGCTGCGTTAATGATGACTAATCGTGATGTTACTAAAACTATGCATGATCCTAAAAAAATGGCTATCGCATGTATGATCATCGGCGCACTCGTTGTCGCATTTTTAAATAGTACGACAACTATCGTTCCAGATACTTTAAAAACAACGGCAACTAACGTTTTAGTTCCAGCGGCTAATATTTTAGTTAATACGGTCATGCCTGTAATTTTCTGGCTCGCCGCGATGGATGCTGGTCGCCGTGCTGGTTTTTGGGCAACTTTATTTGGTGGATTAGCCCAATTGATCATGGGGAATGCGATCCCAGGTTTAGTTTTAGGCATTTTAATTGGTAAAGGTGTGGATGATAATGGCTGGACTAAAGTAACTCAAATCATGATGGGAGCAATAATATTACTCTTTGTTTTAAGTGGATTCTTCCGCGGGTTTGATCTTAAGTTTTTAGCTTCATTCATGATTGATACCCCAGTTTGGCTACAAGGATTACATAATTCTATAAGTGGCAAATAATTATAGCAAGCTTGCTCGCTAACTTTAGATACTATTAATGAGGTTTAAATAATGACAACAACAACGATTGATCTTAAAAATGATTTTTTTAAAAATGATTTTTGGTACGCAGAATGGACTTTTCCTTTATTTGTAGGCTTGCTTTCAGCTGGAGTATTTGCTGGAACGCATATGTATGTAACTCACGGCATCGGCGCGTTTAATGAAGTCGTCTTTGTCGCAATGCTTAAAGATGGAATGAGCACAGGTTCGTACAGCGCAGTTGCAGCCTTTGGCGCAAGTTTCTTATTTGCACGAATTTTAGAAGGCTCTTTGGTTGGTATTTTAGATATCGGCGGAGCGATTCAAACAGGCTTAGGCCTTGGTGTTCCTGCTCTTTTGCTAGCCTCAGGTTTTAGACTTCCTATTGATAATTTTGTAGTCTCTCTTATAACAGGCTTTGGCTTAGGTGCATTAATGGGCGGCGTGATTATTTTAGCGCGTAAATTTACCGTGGGGCAGGGTAATTCAACTTATGGCGCGGATGTCATGATGGGTGCGGGTAATGCATCGGGGCGTTTTTTAGGTCCACTTATTATCCTTCAAGCTATGGCGGTAACTATTCCGATTGGAATTGGCTCATTAATTGGGGCATTATTATTTTATGTTTGGAAAAAACCTGTCGCTGGTGGCGCAATTTTAGGAGCGATGTTGTTTGGTTCTTTATTTCCAATAATCACAGGCTAATAGGCTAATAGGCTAAAAGTTTAAAATCTCCTCTTCCTGCTTCCACTTCGCAGGGGAGGAGCTGTAAAAGTTCCACAACACGGAGTGTCCCTTGCGAAGTGGGGATTTATGGGATAATTAAATAGGGCTTTTTTAAAAGATTAAAAGATTAAGAGGTTTAAGTTCATGAATAGTCTAATTATTAAACATGCAAAATCAATTGAGGCTCCGCATGATCTTTTTGATATTTATATCGAAAATGGAAAAATCAAAGCAATCGCACCTAATCTTAGTTTAGATGCTAATGAGAATAATAATAATAATAATAATAAAATTGTTGATCTAAAAGGTCAGCATTTTGTTAGCGCAGGCTGGATTGATGCACATACGCATTGTTATGCAGCCTCGCCTATTTATTATGATGAGCCTGATTTAGCAGGTGCAGCTTTGGGCGTGACTACGATGATAGACGCTGGCAGCGTTGGAGCTTTTGATATTGATCATTTTTATAAACTAACCTGCGCGGCTAAAACCAATGTATTTGCATTTTTAAATATTTCCCAAATTGGGATTATTGTGCAAAATGAATTAGCAGATATGGATAATATTAATCATCAAGCTCTAAAAGATGCACTGGAGCGTTATCCGCACTTTATCAAAGGTATAAAAGCGCGGATGAGTAGCAGTGTGGTTGGTAGCAACGGCATCAAACCACTCCTTGAAGCTAAAAAAATGCAGCAAGAAAATGGCGGATTACCGCTGATGGTTCATATTGGAAATAACCCACCAAATCTAGATGAGATTGCCGATCTTTTAAGTTGTGGGGATATTATTACCCATTGTTTTAATGGAAAACCTAATCGTATTTTAGATATTAATGGTCAGTTAAAGGATTCTATTAAAAATGCTTTAAGCCGCGGCGTGATTTTAGATGTTGGGCATGGCGGCGCAAGCTTTAGCTTTGATGTTGCAGAACAAGCCATGCGTATTGGCACTTATCCTGATTTAATTAGCTCGGATATTTATCATAAAAATCGCACTAATGGGCAGGTTTGTAGCTTAGCTTTTGTTATGAGTAAATTCTTGTGCATGGGTTTTTCTATGCCACAAATTTTAGCATGTGTTACCCACAAAGCCGCTGACCTATTGCATTTAGAGCATAAAGGCTATTTAAAAGTTGGTTATGATGCTGATATTACTATCTTTGATATTAAAAATGAACGCATAGAATTAACCGATGCACATGGCGAAATTCGTATAGGTGCACAAAGCATCGTCCCTATTGCCGCGATTGTTAATGGTGAGTTTTTAGAAGATATAAATAAAGCATGAAATAAAACATTAAATAAAACACTAAATAAAATAAGGACTTAAATAAAGGTTAAAATAAGGACTACAACAATGAAATCAATTTATGAAAAATATAATCTCAAAGAAGTGATTAATGCCTCAGGAAGGATGACTATCCTTGGGGTTTCAACCCCTGTTGCTGCGGTAATTGATGAGATGAACGTGGGCTTGCAGCATTTTTTTGAGATTAAAGATCTGCTTGATAAAACAGGTGAATATATTGCCAAACGTTTGCAGGTTGAAGCTGCGGTGATTGTATCTTGTGCATCTTCTGGAATGGCGCAATCTGTAGGTGCTTTGATATCTAAAGATGATCTTGATTTAATTTTAAATTTACACACCAGCTTAAAAATCGTCCCACGAGAGATCATCATTCCTAAAGGACATAATGTAAATTATGGCGCACCAGTTGCCTCTATGATAGCCTTAGGTGGTGGAATTATGGTTGAGGCAGGTTATGCAAATGAGTGTAGCCTGGCACATATAGAGACGATGATTAATGCTGATACCGCTGCACTTCTATATATTAAATCACATCATTGTGTGCAAAAAAGTATGCCGAGTGTTACTGAGATGATCGCTATTTCTCAAAAACATAAAATCCCTTTGATTATTGATGCAGCAGCTGAAGAGGATCTCATGATCTATCATCAAATGGGTGCAGATATTGTGATTTATAGTGGTGCAAAAGCTATAGAAGGACCAACAAGCGGACTTGTGATTGGTAAAAAAACCTATATAGATTGGATTAAATTACAATCAAATGGGATTGGGCGTGCGATGAAGGTTGGTAAAGAGGGAATTTTAGGATTAACTAAAGCCATTGATTTATACTTGAGTACACCGCAAACCACAGGGGCTGAGATGCTTGAGAAAATGGAGCCTTTTATTAATAAAATAAACCTCCTCAACGGCATGAGTGCCAAAGCTGTTTGGGATAGCGCAGGGCGTGATATTGCTAGGGCTGAACTTTATTTTGATGAGAAAGTATTAGGCAAAACAACCTTTGAGATATTAGCTAAATTAAAGCAAGGATCTGTGGTGATTTATTTTAGGGAATACAAAGCAAACGAAGGTAAAGTTGAAGTTGACGTAAGAAGTGTAAGTTCAACTCAACTAGAAACGGCATATCAATTAATATGTACAGCTATTAATTAAAAACACGCAGCACTTCTATAAATCCCCTATAAATACCCACTTCGCAGGAAATACTCAGTGTTGTGGGACTTTTAGAGCTTCCCTACTAAGGGGAGGCTGGGTGGGGCTTCCTTAACTTCTTAGTAATTACAAATATTTAAATAAAGTTATAAGGTTAATAATAAGCCTAGCTATTAATTAAAACCAAAGGAAATAAAATGCAACTTAGTCCAAATTATTATAAAGATCGTGTTTGTTTGAATGTATTAGCAGGATCAATAGATAATGCGCGTGAAATTTACCAAGCCGCGGAAGGTTTTGTCGTGATCGGTGTCTTAGCTAAAAATTATCCTGATATAAACAGCGCGATTATTGATATGCAAGCGTATGCACATGCGACAAATAATGCGCTCTCCATTGGTTTAGGCGCTGGAGATCCAACTCAATCTGCTAAGGTTGCCAAAATATCTCAAGTGGTGCAGCCGCAACATGTTAATCAAGTTTTTACAGGAGCTGCTGCTAGTCGTGCTTTACTTGGGCAGAACGAGACTGTCGTGAATGCGCTCGTATCGCCAACTGGTAAAATTGGCTTTGTAAAAATATCAACAGGTGCATTAAGCAGAACAATGCCTGATGCAATTATTCCAATCCAAACCGCGATTGCAATGCTCCAAGATATGGGCGCAAGTTCGATTAAATTTTTCCCGATGCAAGGGCTTAAGTTTGAAGATGAATATCGCGCCATTGCCAAAGCTTGCGCTGCTGCTGATTTTTATCTAGAACCTACGGGTGGGATTGATTTAGACAATTTTAAAAAAATCTTACAGATTGGCTTGGATGCTGGAGTTAAGAAAATAATCCCCCATATTTACAGCTCGATTATTGATGCAACCACGGGCAATACGCGCCCTAATGATGTTGCAAGACTATTACAATTAGTTAAGGAATGCTTTTAATAAATAATGCCATTATTTTCTTATCCGCGTTTGGCACAACTCTTTAAATTAATTTCACATGAGAATTTGTCCCAAACCCAATTAGCAAATTATCTTGCTGTCTCAACAAGGACAGTACGCACAGATGTTGCCTCATTAAATGATAGCCTTAAAAAATATGGCGCGGTGATCCAATATCAGCGCCTTTATGGCTATCAATTATTAATCTTTGACACTAATTTATACGCAAATCTTCCCGAGCAAGATTTAGAAAATGAGATTCCACGCACAAGTAAAGCGCGGATTGAGGCTCTACTTGTTCTTTTATTTGCAAGTCCATTGCAAGATCATAAAACTATGCAAGCTAATCTTGCTTTGCAAGATAACAATCATTTGCAAGAAATTAATTAATTCTAATCATAATCATAATCATAATCCTAATCCTAATCCTAAACCAATTAAATTAGATTATTTATCAGATCTTTGGTGCATTAGTCGCAGTGTGTTACAAAGTCATGTACATAGTATTGAGGCGCAATTACAAAAGTATAATATTTATTTAGATAAAAAAATTGGGCGCGGTCTTAGCTTAGTTGGGGATGAAATCGCGTTACGCACGTGCTTAACTGATCTTATCTGGCAAGCATTTTTAGCTGAGAATGAGCTTCCATCTGGCAGTGAGATTGGTCTTGTGCATTATCAGCATT
>BHEQ01000009.1 GCA_003864535.1 Gammaproteobacteria bacterium | reverse complement strand
ATATTATTTAGTGCTCATTTAACTAAGTAAACTGTGCTTTTAATAATATCGCAAGCCTTGAAAAATATAATTTATAAAAATTCCCTAATAGGTTACCCTTATAATAATTATTCTTGAGTATCAATTAACTTAATTAACTCATCACCGTAGCGCTCTTTAAAATAATCACGCCCTTTTTGAGCAATAATCGCTTCAAATTTGCTACGGTCTAAATCCTCAATAACTTCAACACCAGCTTTTTTAAGACCTGCAATAATCATCACTTCATTTTCCTTGTTTAATTGACGCTGATACTGCCCCATTTCTTTAGCTGAACTTATTAATATGGCTTGTATCTCTGGTGATAATTCATCAAACTTTTTCTTGTTCATGACTACAATTAAAGGTGTATAAGCATGTTTACTCATGCTTAAATACTTTTGAACCTCATAAAGTTTTGCAGACCAAACGACACCAATTGGATGCTCTTGTGCATCTACTGTCCTTGTTTCTAATGCAGTATATAATTCAGAAAAAGACATTGGGACTGGATTTGCTCCTAGTTGCTTAAATGCTTCTATATACATTGGATTCGCATTAGTTCTGATTTTTAACCCTTTTACATCCTCTGGAGTGTGAATTGAATGTTTGGAATTGGTGATCGAGCGAAAACCAACATCCCAGAAAGCTAATCCTTTTAAGCCTTGATCTTCCAGTTTTTTCAGGAGTAAATCACCTACTTCTCCATCTAGAATTTTATAGGCATGTGCTTCATCTTTAAAAATAAAAGGAATATCAATCACATTCATTTCAGGTACTAATCCTGAGAAATTAGGCGATCCAGACATTTCAATATCAATTATGCCACTGCGAACACTGCTAATCATTGCCGCAGCATTCCCAAGTGTACTATCTGGAAATAGGCGTAAACTTAGCGCTCCTTGCGTTCGTTCTTTTAATATATCATTCCATTTTTGAGCAGTTATATGCTGTGTATCTGATCTTGGGGTTTCATAGCCAAAGCGTAGTTTAATTTCAGCCTGTGCCTGAACACTAGAAGCAAATAATACACATGTAGTCGCGGTTGTTAACAAAAATTGTTTAAATGTCATAAGTTAGTTTCCTTTGGCAAATATGCCGTTATTAAAAATACCGTTATTAAACAAATTAATTCTTGAAAATATCTATTTGATTCTATATGTACAAAAGTATGAAGATTTTCTAAGCTGGTTGAATCCAATGAAGTGGCATTAATATAAGTTGTGGAAAAAGAGAAAAAATAATTAGCATAAGTAACAAGACTATTACGTATGGAAATACTCCTTTAGCAGCTTCATCAAATTCAATTTTAGCGATGCCAGTAATTACGTTTAATACATTGCCAACAGGTGGCGTAATTAACCCGATTGAGGCATTTAAAATGAACAGCACCCCGAAATAAACTGGGTCTATACCTGCCTCATGTACTATAGGCATTAACACAGGTGTTAAAATTAATACAGTTGGCGTTAGATCCATCATCATTCCGATAATAAAAACTATCAACATAATTACTAAAATCAGGATTTGAGGAGAGTTTACCAAAGGCTGTAATAAATCTCCTACCATAATAGGAAGCTCAGCAATTGTAATGAGCCACCCAGATACACTCGCTGCTGCGACTAAAAACATCACAATTGCGGATGTTTTCGCGGATGCTAATAAGATACTATACAATTGAGACAGCTTTAAATCGCGATATATAACAACTGATACAAATAAAGCATAAAAAGCAGCAACGGCACCAGCTTCAGTCGGTGTAAAAATCCCAAAACGAAATCCACCCACAATAATCACAGGTAACAGCAGCGCCCAGCTACCATTTTTTAGAGATTCCAGAATTTCAATACGCGTCGCCTTTTTAAAAGGAACTACATTCATTTTTTTTGATTGCCACCGCCAGGTTATTGCAAGCACAAGTCCCATGACAAGTCCTGGAAATAAGCCTGCCAAAAATAGTTTAGTAATAGAAACACCACTTGTGACCCCAAAAATAATAAATGGAATTGAAGGCGGAATAATCGGGGCTATAATCCCACCTGCAGCAATCAAACCTGCGGAACGATTCACAGGATATCCTGTTGAACGCATCATAGGAATTAAAATAGCACCTACAGCTGCAGTATCAGCAACAGCAGAACCTGAGAGACTTCCCATTAACATTGCTGCAATAATTGCAACAAACCCTAAACCACCTTGTTTATGCCCGACAAGCTTCATAGGTAAATCAATAATACGTTTTGAGAGTCCTCCACTATTCATGATCTCGCCAGCCAGAATAAAAAATGGGATTGCGAGTAAAGCAGAATTATCTGCACCACCGAGTAAATTTTGGGCGAGTATCTGCGCATCAAACATATCCAAATGCAGCATTAAAGCAACGCCACAAATTAGTAATGAAAATGCAATCGGAATACCTAGTAAAATGCTGCCAAGTAACGCTACCAGAAAAATAAAAATGGTCATTGTTCTTGTTCCTTATGCATTAATCTAGATAGCAATACTTTTAAAGTAAAAGCTATTCGTGCTATCAAAACCATGCCTATTCCAATACCGCAAACAATGCCTGAGACCTGTACCAGTCCTGTAGGAATTTCAAGAATGGGGGTGATATTATTCCAATTAAGCCGTGCCTGTAAAAAACTCCCAAAGACTATAAGATAACAACAAAAAAGCATCATTCCATTCGTGATTAGCGATAATATAAGTTGCATTTTGGAGGATAGTTTTTTTATAAAAAATGAAACAGATACATGAGAATATTCATGAAAAGTGATTACTGCACCAATAAAAGTCAACCACACAAATAAAAATCGCGATAACTCTTCTACAAAAGTTGCGTTTGTATTAAATCCATATCTTAAGACCACATTCATAAAGACAATGCTTGCAAGAATTCCCATGATAAGAACCAACGATACTTCCATTATTTTTTTGATTCTGTAAAAAAGAGCATGGTAGAACCGATAGAGTAATTTCATTTATAATCCTCTTTAAAGTGCTTTTATGACATCCCAAACGCTTTTGGTCACTGGAATTCCATTTTTTCTATACGCATCTCTTTTTTTAAGAAGATCATGTCCTGGTAATCTAACAGGTTGTTTAGGATCAATAGGAGTTGAGGATAAAACGTAGTCACAAATACGCTTTAACTTTTCTGCTTGAGTTGCTCCCTCTATCGTTTGATTAATATCGATTGCAATGAATACTTGTGAGATACAATATTCATCTTTCTTATCTTCAGTGATTTCAGCTACAGATAATCCACCACTTAAAAGGGTTGCTAACATATCAAGCACAATAGACATACCTGATCCCTTCCAGTATCCCATAGGTAGAATCCGTCGGTTTTTTTCAATGGTTGCAGGATCGCGTGTCAGTTGATCAGCATCATCAAAGCCACCATCAATTGATAGTTGTTGCTCAGCCAAACGATTTACTTCAAGCTTGCCATAGGAAAACATCGACATCGACATATCAACTAAAGTAATTGGATCGCTTGGAATAGCAATAATGAGAGGATTGGTACCAATCCTACCGTCTTTACCACCCCAAGGCGGCATAACTGCACTCGAATTTGTCCAACATACACCAACTAAACCTTTTTCCGCCGCCTGATAGCCATACGTTCCACCTCGCATCCAATGGTTTGCATTTTTTAAAGCAACAACGCCAATGCCATTTTTCTTAGCAATTTCTATCGCTCGGTTCATCATTTTTTGTGCGGTCAGATTACCAATACTTTGCTTGGCATCCCATTGCTCAATCGCACCTAATGAAAGCGTTTTAATAGGATTGGCATCAGGATTAATATGACCTGCATCTAATTGTTGAATAAATCTTGGGAAACGATTAACCCCATGTGAAAATACCCCAAGCTCTGTTGTATCTGCAAACATGGTTGCGCACTCATCAGCAATCTCTGGTTTTAGCTTTCTTTTGAGTAATACACGGACAAACTCAGCTTTTAGATCGGTATAACTTATTTTCATGGAGATCCTTTATAATTAAAACTTAAGTGGCAATTAAACATCGACTAAAAATGAGAGCTTAAGGCACTATGCTAATGCCTGTTGCTAATTTAATTCGGTATAATGAACGAGTAGCTGTGATAAAAAGCTCATTATAATTAGGTCCCCCAAAAGTACAGTTGGATACACGTTCAGGCACATTTATTTTCCCAATCTGCTGTCCTTCTGGATTAAAAATTACGATGCCGTCGTCACAACTACAAAATATATTCCCAACTTTATCCAAACAAAAGCCATCTGGAATGCCAGGTGCTACGTCTGTGAGTACCTTAAGAAAATCTAAATTATTCTGATCTACAGCATAGACGCGTAAATGACTCCGACCACACGTTGGGAAATCAATAATTGACATATCAGCAACATATAAAAGGCTCTCGTCTGGTGAAAATGCAAGACCGTTAGGTCGTTGAGTATCACAAGTTGCAATCTGTAGACTATTTTCTTTAGGATCAAAACAATAAATATAGCAGCCAATAATTTGGCTCGGAGAATGATAACCTTCGTCATCGCTTATAATGCCATATGGAGGATCTGTGAACCAGATCGTACCATCTGACTTTACCACCACATCGTTTGGTGAATTAAACCGCTTACCATCAAAATGAGTTACCAGAATTTCAATGCTACCATCATGCTGTGTACGGCTGATGCAACGCCTACCATGTTCACAACTAATCAAACGCCCCTCTTGGTCACGAGCATTTCCATTAGCATAATTTGAATAGGGACGAAAGACATCAATAGAACCATTATATTGCCAACTATACATACAGTTACCTTTGACATCACTGAAAATAAGTGCTTGCTGTTCTGGCATCCAAACAGGTCCTTCAGCCCAGATAGCAGGTGAGCATAAACACTCTAATATGCTATTATCATTGAATAATTCCAAGTGAAAGTTGGTCGTTTTCATACATTCCTTTAATGTGATACATGTAGACTAAGGCACTACTTTATTTCACTCCCCAGATTTCTTTATAGTGTGATTGATAGGCATTTTGTGGATCAAAATGATTATTCTGCCCTCCATCTTGCTCAATATTCTCTTTGGTTACCAAATGTACAGGTGCGATATAATGTGAAGGATCTTGTCCTGCAAACGCACGATTAAGCTCATCTAGCAACTGCCAACCATTCATTTTCAAAGGACTGGGCACAGTTGCCAGTTGGCTATTACCCAAACGAATACGTTGATAGGCAGTAATAGAACCATCTCCCGCAGAAATATTATAAGGTGCACCCTTCCCACCTTTATTAGCAGTTTTTAAAGACGCAGCCATAAAATCAAAATACAGATCATTAATTGCCAAAGCGTATTCAAATTGATCACCATATTTTTGTAACAAACTAAAAGTCATTCCAGGCATGCGGTTTGAAGTATCTGAAATAGGGGTGTCAATAAATTCTAAGACTGTGCATTTCTCACACTTTTCAATCACATCTTTCATTACATTGGCTTTGTCTAATGCAATTTGATATAAAGAGTCAGTAAAAATAAGAACCTTTGCTGTTCCTTCTGATTGTGCAACTGCCTGTAAGGCAGCAATACGTGCAACTTCTTTGGCATCTCCCGTCACATTATAAAAAATATCATACGCTTTCATCGGGCCTGGCTCTGGGGATGCCTGCCAGGAAACTAGTATAATTCCCTCTTTTATTGCCTTTTTTAAAGGGATACGTGCAACATTTGGATTCCAACCACCAATGACAATCCCATCTGGTTTTTTAGCAATTGCTTGATTTAGTGCAGCAAGTTGATCTTTCACAGAACCTGCACCATCAAGTACGTCAAGTTTCCAATCAGTTGCTTTTATGGCTTCTAATAGACCATCATAGACACCTTGAACACCACCATTTTTCATGTCAGATGCAATGAAAATAATATTTTTACCTTTTTGCAAGACAGGTCCAGTGCTTGGCCCATCCCAGTCTGTTACTGGCTTTGAAGCTTTAGCAACCTCTTCTTTAGCATACTGAACATAAGCGTCTGCAGGGTCAGCCACTGCATTTAAGGTGACTGTTAATAACCCAATCATCATGCCTATTTTTAAAATGATTCTATTTTTCATGTGTAACTCCTTATAATATAACTATATGTTTTACAACTTGATCTAAATTATGATTAAATATTGATTTACGGTATCTGTCTGCGTTGTATAGTCTTTTTATTTAATAATCTGCGCCGCTGTGCATACCCTGCCAATGTGATGGAAAGTAGTAAAGTGGCTCCATTAAATAAAGGCTCAACCCAAAAATTCCCCCCAAATTGCTGTATTCCAGCAATTCCTATTGCTAAAATTGATACACCAACCACAGTGCCCCACACATTAACTCGTCCAGGACGGATGGTTGTGCTTCCTAAAAAAGCACCGACAAGAGCTGGGAGCATATAATCCATTCCTACACTTGCCTGACCAACGCCCTGTTCTGCAGCAATCAATACGCCAGTGAAACCTGTTAATACACTGCTAGCAACAAAAGATCCAATACAATATCTATTAATAGAAATCCCATTGAGCCTCGCAGCCATTGGATTCCCACCGACAGCATACATACAGCGACCCATAGGTGTATGCTCCGTAATCAACCATAAAGTAATCGCCACCACCAGCACATAAAAGGCTGCAATTGGAATTCCCATCACTTCAAAATGATGTAAATTTAAAAATTCTTCAGGAAGATCGCCAATAATTTGGCGCCCACCAGAGTGCCACAGTGCAATAGCATAGAGGGTTGTGCCTGAACCTAATGTTGCAACAAAAGCATCTATATCTGCTAATGCCACTAATATTCCATTAAATAAGCCATATAACGCGGAAAGTACTAAAACAATAACGACAGCCATTTGCCATGAAAAACCATACTCAACTTGCAATGTAATTGCAAGAATGTGCCACAACACAATCCCAAAGCCAACATTTAAATCAATCTTTCCAACAATCATGGGAATAGTTGCAGCCAGAGCCAGCAGTGCAATCTTAGACTTACTCGCTAAAATTGCCTGTAAAGTCAGCATTGAAGCAAAAGATGGCGTAGTTGCAGAAAAAATTATAATCAATAAAATACATAGTATTAATAAAGCATAACGCGTTAACATCTGTCCTGCGAAGCGTGCAAATCCATCCTGTTTTAAACTGACTCTTTCTTCTAGTGCTGTTGATTTTATTGACATTTTTGACATGTTATTCTCCTGTATGGATTAATTTGTGCAAGCTGAGGCAAGCTCAAGCAAATTGGCAAATGTAAGCTGTTCATTTTTTAATTCACCAACAACCTGCCCTCGATTAAACACCAATGCCCTATTACATATATGTGCAATTTCTTCAAAGTCAGTAGAGATTACTAAGATAGCAACACCTTCAGCTAATGAGAGATTTAGTAAATCATAAATATCAGCTCGTGCACCAACATCCACGCCCGCAGTTGGGTCTTCTAGGATTAGGACTGGTGCCTTGAGCCCGAGCCAACGCGTAATCACTACTTTTTGTTGATTACCACCTGATAAGGTACTAATAATACTAGTTGGATCATTGGGTCTGATATCAAATTGCTGTATTTTTTGTTTGCTGCTATCATACTCTGTGGATTTACTGTAATACGACAATGGATGTTTTTTGCTACTGCACGGGTTGATAAATAAATTTTCGCTAACAGTCATAGAAATTATCAGGCTCTCTTGAATTCGATCCCCAGCAACCAAAGAAATACCCGCTTGCATCGCCTCTTTTGGATTCTTGGCAGTGTAGCTTTTATTATTTAATATAATATTGCCCTGCTCTTTTTGACGCAGCCCAAATAATAAACGCCCGATTTCCTCGTGCCCAGCACCACGCAGTCCTACCAGCGCCAACATTTCTCCTGGTTGTAGAGTAAAAGATACAGGACCTGTTTCACCTACAATAACGCTCTGGATACTTAAAACTTCTGGCAGCAGTTCTGGCAAGTCTTCTCGCTGATTCTCACGAACGGCTTCGCCTACAATCAACTGGACTAAATCGCGCACACAATATTGTGTAGTGATACCTCCAGCAACATAGCGACCATCACGCATGACACAAATTTGATCTGCAATCTCAATCACCTCATCAAGACGATGCGTCACATAAATCATCCCAACTTTTTTATCTCGCAGGCGATTTAAAACAGTAAATAAATGACGAACATCATCGGCTGGTAAGGATGCTGTTGGCTCATCTAAAACTAAAACTTCAGCATTCACAGCAATTGCACGAGCTATCGCCAATAAAGATTTCTCTGTACGTGATAATTCAAAAACACGTGCATCTGGATCCAAATCAATCTCAATATTTCTCAACGCAGCTACTGCGTTTTGGCGAACCTTAGCCCAATTAATTAAACCACAGATGCGAGGAAATCCCATAACAAAAGCCATATTCTCTGCAACTGTCATCCACTCAACTAGCCCCAAATCCTGATGAATAAAGGCAATCGGCTGATGTGTTTTTGTTTTGATAGCTGCTGCAGATTTAATTAGCTGCCCTCTAAAGAAAATCTTACCCTCATCAGCCGTATAAACACCAGCCAGAATTTTTATTAAAGTCGATTTACCTGCCCCATTTTCTCCCAATAATGCCAATATCTGACCAGGAATTACATCAATACTGACATCAGAAACGGCAGCATTACCTCCAAAGCGCTTGACAATATTTTGCATTTCTAAAAGATGAAGCGGAACAGGCGTATCTTTGTGGGATATAAGCATTCATGAATCTCCAAATCAAAGGAAATTTAACAATTTTACTATACAAAACCAATATTTACATTTCTCTACAAAAATAGCACTTAACATATTAGCTGTCAAATAAAAAATAGTTTTTTTAACATTCTCACAGTAATATTGCTTGTATCTTTGACCGTAATCATCTTTGATTCCAACCGAACGGCAATAGTAAATAAATTTATGATATAAATCTGCTTTACTATTTTTAGAATATATGCAATCGTAAAAAAAATTCTCATAAAGCATGCATGAATTTTAATAAAATAAGCCTAAACAAGAGATCTAACTATGAGTACAAAGAGTACAAAAAAATGCATACCTATTCTAGGAATTTATGAAAAAGCCCTTCCAATTGACTTATCATGGCAGCAACGTTTTGCGGCAGCTCGCTCGCTAGGATTTGATTATCTTGAAATATCTATTGATGAAACGCTTGAGCGGCAGCAAAGATTACAATGGAATATGAAACAAAAAATGGAATTTATTCAAGCAAAACTAGAGTATGGTATTGATGTGCCGAGCATGTGCTTATCTGTACATCGCGCTTATCCTTTTGGCTCTAAAGACTCCAAAATTCGTGAAAAAGCGCGCACTTTCATGCTTGATGCCTTGAGGTTTGCTCAGGATGTTGGAATTAGAAATATCCAACTAGCAGGCTATGATGTATATTATGAACCTGCGGATGCATCAACTAAGGCTTTCTTTTTAGAGGGGATTTCATGGGCAATTGAGCAAGCGGCAAGAAACCAGATTATGCTATCTGTGGAGATTATGGATACTGCCTTTATGAGTAGTATTAGCAGATGGCTTGATTTGGAGCAAAGTACCATCGCTAGTCCTTGGTTTTCTGTTTATCCTGATGTTGGGAACCTGTCTGCATGGGAAAATAATGTTGCCACAGAGTTACAAAAAGGTATTCATAAAATTGCGGCGATTCACCTAAAAGATACGTTAGCCATTACTCCAAACAGCCTTGGGAAATTCAGAGATATTCCATTTGGTGAAGGCTGTGTTGACTTTTCTTTTGTATTTAATACATTATCAGACTTAAATTATCAAGGTGCTTTCTTAATTGAAATGTGGGCAAAAAATGATGGACATGATTTATCTCGCATCACCCAATCCAAAAACTGGTTAATCTCTCAAATGAAAGGGACACGTTATGCAAACTAAAGTTGCATGCACTTACTTAAAACAACAAGTGTTAGATGCCAATCTACCGTCATAAATTTAGATTATATTAAGTATGGCAACTAAGACTAACAAACTTGCTATTTCGCACAGCTCATTAATTGCCCCATAATTATCACCTGTAAGTCCGCCTAATTGTTTTTTAAGTTGACGTGCAACTAAGTACATTACTAATAAATTACTTGCAAGCATGGCACAAATTAAACTTGCATAATTAAAAAATGTTACAGGTGATATTAACCAAACTAAACCACTTAAACTTAATGCAAGTGCAAAAGTAATATAAATATGTATTTGAGTCATGCCCGCATATAAGCCGCCAATTCCATCCTCTTCACTATAATATGGTTGTGTAATAATCGTTATGATTAATACAAAACGTGACCAAATCATTGGCAGGATGATTAATCCACTAAATAAGTTTTTATCAAATAGAGCATAAAATAAAGAAAATTTAAGCAAAAGCATGAGAATTCCAACAATTGCTCCAAAAGCACCAATGCGACTATCAGTTATAATACGCAGCATTTCAGAACCAGTCCGTTGGCTATAAACACCATCTGCTGTATCTAAAAGACCATCTAAATGTAATCCTCCTGTTAGATAAACACAAAAGCAAAGGGTTAAACTTGCAGCTATCATGGGTGGAAAAATATAAATTACACTCAATCCAAATAGATAGAGCAAGCCACCTAGTACTGCCCCAATAAAAGGTAGATAAAGAGTTCCACGCTTTAAAGTATCCCCTTCAAAATCAATCAGCATTGGGATAGGAATTCGAGTAAAGAATTGAAAGGCTAGGAGTAAGGATTTTATTTGTTTTGACATCTAGGCTACCTTTAGAGGATGCTCTTAAAAAAACATATTTGAAATTCAAAGTAAATATTATTTACAATTAATATACAAAGTATTACAATCAGAATCTTTATGTCTAAGTAGTGTTGCATTTAGACCATGTAATGCTACATTATATCTTTTACCAGAGGATTTCCAAGAAATGAAAAATATATTAATAAAAAATATAGCAATAATCACTATATTAACTATACTTTCTGGCTGTGTAGTTAGCCCAGCTTCCAATTCTGGACATTTTGCGATGACTCCTGAGCAAACAGCTGAAGTTAAACGCGTTTCTAAAGAAACTACAGCAACTGATCGTCAAGATACATATAATGACCGTAAAGATGCTGCAGAAATTCGTGCATGGGAAAGTAAAAATTCACGCCCAGTAACTGTCAAATATGTAAGACCTGTATATTATTAATTAACTATTAATTAACCATTAATTCTTTGCAAAACAACTTTAGGATATATTATTATGAGAAAAATTTTATCAAAAACAACTATAGTCTGCATTTTAACTATGCTAATCTCAGCTTGTGCTGTTAACCCTCCAGGAGAGAGTATTGCTAGCCTTGGCGCAGGCTCTGATGCTGCTAAAATGAATGCAACTCGTGGTCGTGCTGATGCCCAAATGACTAAGAAGCAAGCTCAACAGTATGCATTACAACAAGAGATGGTTAGCCGTGAAATGGATTTAGAGCAAAAAAAACGTAATCAAACAAGCCAAAATACAAAAAATACAATAGATACTATAGGCAGTATATTTAGAATTTTTAGATAAATTTTAAAAGGACAACTTTATATGGCAAAAAGCTAATACTTATTGAGTGTTAGCTTTTTTGTTAGGGGATAATTAATTATCAATAGTATACTATCGGCTTATTTTAAAGATTAAGAGTAAAATAAAGTGAGTATGAAAAAAATATTAGTCCTTGCAATCCATCCAGCGCTAGATACATCGACAGTCACGCGGAGTATTTGGGAGCAGTTAGTGGCATTACCTGGAATAGAATGTCATGATTTATATGAGCTATATCCTGATTTTTACATCGACTTTCAAGCGGAGCAGGAGAAATTAAAAAATGCTGATTTGCTTGTTTTCTTGCATCCTATCTATTGGTATAGTGCGCCAAGCTTATTAAAAGAATGGCAAATGCGTGTTTTAAGCTCAGGTTTTGCTTATGGTAAACAAGAAACTGATTTAGAAGGGATGGATTTTTGGCAGATAGTTAGTGCAGGTGGATCATTTAGTAAATACAATACAGATGGCAGCTTAGGCTGCTCCATGAATGAAGTTTTAAAACCATTTGAGGCGATGGCGCGTAAATGCAAAATGCAATGGCATCCTCCTAAAGTTATGTATGGGGCGCATAGTACAAGTTCAGATAAAATAGATGAATATGCAAGAGATGTTCTACATATGTTGCTAAATTATCAAAGCCAAGGTGGCTTAGCTTTAGATGATAATATAGAAAATATTCAAAATAATGATTAACTTAATAATTAACTTAATAAAGTAGATTAAATTATGCAAGCAGAAATTATCGCTATCGGTACGGAAATTGTTTTAGGGCAGCTTCTTAATACTAACTCTTCATATATCGCAGATAAATTGACTCAAATAGGCGTTGAATGCCATTATCAAACTAATGTTGATGATGATATTGATAGAATTGCCGCGGCAATAACGCATGCGCTTACTCGGGCAGATATTATTATCTGCTGTGGTGGTCTTGGACCAACGCAAGATGATCTTACTAAAAATGGGATAGCGCAGGCGTTAGGTGTTAAGCTTGTTTTTAATGAAGCTCTGGCTAATATCATTAAGGATAAATTTATAAGCCGTGGACGGAATATGTCTGAGAATAATTTAAATCAAGCCTATCATCCTGAAAATGCAACTATTTTGAGTGCATTTCCTGGAACGGCTCCTGGTTTATGTTGTATCTACAATAATACCCAGATTTTTGCAGTTCCTGGTGTGCCGCGCGAGATGAAAGAGATGTTGCATATATCTATCATTCCAAATTTGCAAGCTAAACTTGGCAAGCAGTTGATGATAAGTACGCAAACATTAAAAGCATGGGGTTTAAGCGAATCTGAAATTGCAACTAGATTAAATGATTTGGATTTACATCTTAAAGAAATAGGTAATCCTCAATTATCCTATCTTGCATCTGGCATCAATGGGATAAAAATAAGATTAACTTGTAAGTCAGATGATGTTAATCAAGCAAATTTAATTAATGCACCTTTTGTTGAGATTATAAAAACTAAGCTTGGAGCATTTTTATATGCCCAAAATGAAGCTGAAACTTTAGAGGGATTATTACTTGATGATCTAAAAGATAAAGGTCTAAGCCTAGGTATTGCCGAGAGCTTTACCGCAGGCTTAATTAATTTGCGTTTAAGTGCACCAAGTAATGATATTTCTTGCGTTAAAGGAGCGATATTTACCCAAGATATTTCTATAATAGAGAATCAACTAGCTGATAACATATCTAACACAATAAATATTGATCGAGTAAAAAAGACTTATACGCATCATCAAGAAGCACTATTAATTGATGCACAAACTTTGAAAAAGCAAATGGAGTTAACTCAAGCAATAATGCCTCAAAGCCGTGCCTTAGCGCATAAGGCAACTCAAATATTTGGCGCAAATATTGGTATTTCAGCTTATGCTAAACAATATGAAGAGCGTGGGCAATTAAGCTATGCTGTAGCATTATGTGTGCTAGATGAAAAATATATTAGTGAGCAAATGGTGTATTTAACTCAAGATTTATCCCAATCACGTGAGTTTTGTGTGATTAATCTACTTATGTTATTACGTGCTCATTTAAGTTGGGAAATAATTTGATAATATTTTAAATAGCGTTACTTGCGGCGACTTCTATAAATTATATTTTTCAAGGCTTGCGATATTATTAAAATTAGGTAAATGAGCATTTTAAAAATATTGAGTAGCGCAGAAAAAGCAATTTATAGATGTGCGCTTGCCGTTAATAAAGTATTTACTTTCTTATTCCATGTTGGTGAACATGGCTTTAAGCCTGATTTTGATTTGAAGAGCTTATGTTCTATAGATTGGCACCATTCAGCTGATCCAATATCAGGACCATGTCCTTTGGCATCCGCGCTTTGAACTTTCTTATCAAGTTCAATTTGCCATTCTAAAGAGCCGATTGGATTAGATACAGCTTTATCAGCATTAATTAAAGAGTTTGAGCAAGCACTAATTAAGGCTAAGATTAATAAAGCAGGTAGATAAACTAATTTCATAAGCATCTCTTAGTTATAGTTACAATAGGGATTAGCAGATAGGGCGCATCTATTTGTGCGCTTTTAATAATATCGCAAGCCTTGAAAAATATAATTTATAAAAGTTCCCTAAATGATCTCAAACTCAAGCATATTTGAATTGAGTTTGATAATTTTTATTTTAGTTCCTTTTGGGCAATTCTCACCCTGTAAAGTCCAGTAAGTATCACCTAGTTTTATACTGCCAGTACCATCTTCAATGGCAGATTTTAACGTAATTATTTTACCTATATATTCGGATCCACGGAGTTGAGTTGCATCAGGTTCTAATTTATCTTTATATTTATTTTTGATGAAAACAAATAATAAAATCAAAGTAATTCCACTTGATACAGAAAATATAACAAGCTGTGTTAGTAGGCTAATTTCAAATAACCAGGAACATAATGCTACTAAAAGAGCAGGAAGAGCAAACCAAATAACCCAGACACCAGGTACAAATATTTCAGCAATAATTAGAAATATACCAAGTGTCGCCCAAAGTGTTGCTGCGGATAAGTCCATGATTTATTCTTCCTTTATAAATTAAAGCTTAGGCGGTGTTATTCCAACTGCTGCTGATTTAATTAGCTCAGCAATTCCACCTAAAGACCCGATGAGACTAGATGCTTCCATTGGCATCATAATCACTTTGTCGCTCTTACTTGTGGCAATTTTTGAGAATGCTTCAACATATTTTTGCGCAATAAAGTAGTTAATAGCTTGAGTGCTACCATCTTTAATCGCATCAGAAACAAGACGTGTTGCAGTTGCTTCAGCTTCTGCTAGGCGTTCCCGCGCTTCAGCTTCTAGGTAAGCTGCATCTTTTTTACCTTCTGCATCTAAAATGATCGCAAGTTTCGCACCTTCCGCACGTAAAATCTCAGAAGCTCTTAAGCCTTCAGATTCTAAAATAGAAGCCCGTTTAATCCGCTCAGCCTTCATTTGTTGTCCCATCGCCTCAACTAAATCTTTAGGAGGAGCAATATCTTTAATTTCGATCCGTGTTACTTTAATTCCCCACGGCGCGGTGGCATGATCAACTACTGATAATAAGCGTAAGTTTATATCATCACGTTTAGAGAGTAATTCATCTAAATCCATTGAACCCATTACCGTTCTGATATTGGTCATGGTGAGATTTAAAATAGCATGGGATAAATTAGTAATTTCGTAAGCTGCTTTTTTTGCATCAGTAATTTGATAAAAGACAACGCCATCAACGCGAACCATAGCATTATCTCTTGTGATTGCTTCTTGCGAGGGTACATCCATAACCTGCTCCATCATATTTAAACGCCGCCCAACATGGCTAAATAGAGGGTTAATCCAACCTAAACCTGGTTCTAAAGTATAGCGATAACGCCCAAAACGTTCAATCGTATAATGTTTCCCTTGAGGAACAATAGTTATACTCATAAAAGCAAGGATTAGGAGCAAACAAATAATCGCAATCGCAATGATTGCAAAAGTAGGTATATTAGGCATATAAATGTCCATTTATAGTTAAGAAAGTTAAGAAAGTATTCTAGCTGATATTTTATAGCTTCTCAATAACTATTTATTTTATATAAATTAGAAGTTTAAATTAAATTAAAATAAAACATGATCGAAAATTTATTTACCATAAAAATATACTTTTCAGCTGTTTTTTTCTGTACTTATTGATTTGTTTTTGAATAAATTAAGCGAAGAAATAATAGTCATGTTAGTAAAGAAGCCTCTCCTCAACCATTTTCATCGGTGAGGAGCGGCTGTAAAGCTCTTTAAATAAACAGCTTAATAATTACATATGATCAATCATGACCTGCCCAAATCCTGAGCAAGATACTTGGGTCGAATCAGGCATTGATCGAGCAAAATCATAAGTTACTTTTTTAGATAAAATAGCTTTACCTAAAGACTCAATAATTAAATCAGCAGCTTCAGTCCAGCCCATATGGCGTAACATCATTTCAGCGGATAAAATTAATGAACCTGGATTTACATAATCTTGGCCTGCATATTTTGGAGCAGTGCCGTGAGTTGCTTCAAACATCGCGATAGAATCAGAAAGATTAGCTCCAGGTGCAATCCCAATCCCACCAACTTGAGCGGCGAGCGCATCAGAAATATAATCACCATTTAGATTTAAAGTTGCAACAACAGAATACTCTTCAGGACGCAGGAGTATTTGCTGTAAGAAGGCATCTGCAATTGTATCTTTAATGACTATCTCTTTGCCTGTATTAGGATTTTTAAAAGAACACCAAGGTCCGTCATCAATTATTTTTGCGCCAAATTCATTTTGAGCAAGGGCATATGCCCAATCACGAAAGCCACCTTCAGTGAATTTCATGATATTACCTTTATGCACAATGGTTACAGACGGTTTATCATTATCGATTGCATATTGAATTGCTTTGCGCACTAAGCGTTCAGTTCCTTGTTTAGAAACAGGTTTTATGCCTATTCCTGAAGTTTCAGGGAAACGAATTTTGGTAACGCCCATTTCATTAATTAAAAAATCGATTATTTTTTTAGCTTCAGGAGATTGCGCTTCCCATTCTATTCCTGCATAAATATCTTCGGCATTTTCACGAAAAATAACCATATTAGTTTTTTCAGGCTCTTTTACAGGAGAGGGCACACCCGTAAAATACTGAATTGGGCGCAGGCAGACATACAAGTCTAATTGTTGGCGTAACGCGACGTTTAAAGAGCGAATTCCGCCGCCAATAGGAGTTGTTAGCGGGCCTTTTATAGAAACTACAAAATCTTTTATAGCATCTAAGCTCTCTTGTGGTAACCAAACATCATCACCATAAACTTTAGTAGATTTCTCGCCTGCATAAACCTCCATCCATGCAATTTTACGTTGCCCTTTATATGCTTTTTTAACTGCAGCATCAACAACTTTGATCATTACAGGGGTAATATCTACGCCAATTCCATCGCCTTCAATAAAAGGGATAATAGGCGTATTTGATACATTTAATGAGAAATCCAAATTGATGCTAATCTTATCGCCAGCAGGCACTTTAATATGTTGATAATTCATGTGTTCCCCTCATAATATTTATTAATTTAAATTCTATAAGCTTGATTAAAGCTAGACTATATTTCATGGAAAAATTTTACTCCATGGTTGTTAAGACTACATGAAAATGCTAAAAACTTCAATTAGTATATCTGTTGATATCTTTGAAAATAAAATCATGTTATTAATTATAAATATTATTATAAATATTATTATAATCCTTAATCTAGAGCCCGCACTTTATTTATTCAATATTAAAATTCAGGGCAATAACATAAAATAGAATAATAATAATAGCTAACTCAGGTATTTTATTAATCAATGCCATAGAGATTATCTATTTAATGTTTTATGATATTAATTTACTACTCTATTTCCATTTTTTAAATATATTTTTAAATGTAACTATTTATTATGAGGTAATATTTTGAAGAAAATTATTTTTGATGACCTATCGGTACAGCCTTGGAAAAATGGACAAGGTGCGACGCGTCAAGTCATGATTTTTCCTTTTGAGGCGACGCTTGATAATTTCATTTGGCGAGCAAGTATTGCCAATGTAACTCAAAAAGGCGCATTCTCGCTTTATCCTAATGTTAAGCGCAGCCTTATTCTTTTGAGTGGCAATAATTTAGAATTGAAAATAGATAAGGATATTCATAAACTAGATTGTGTTAATCAACATTATGCTAATCAACTCCCATTAGTTTTTGACGGCGGCGTTGCCAGTGAAGTTTTAGCTTGCCCTGAGCCTGTTTTGGATTTTGGGATAATGAGTCAAAATGAATATTGTGAGCATAAACTTGAGTTTGTTAGCTTAAAAGATAATCAAGTTTATACGAGCTTACAAACACAAGCATTGATCTTCTCAAATAATATTAATCCTATTTTTCTAGAAATCAATGATGAGATTATCATGTTGGATCAATATGACGCTCTTTTTATAGATAAAAATGATAGCAAGCAGATTAAGTTAAATACTCTTAATAGTTTAAATTCAGTTAATTTGATAATTACAGAAATATTTTTAAAATGAAATATTTTATGTTTCACGTGAAACAAAGTAAATATAAGTATGATAAGCAAAAGGGGTAGTTCAAATAGCCAGAGAAAGTCCATAAAATCATTTTACTTTATTCATAGAGATGTGAATAGATTGTAAAACAGTGACGAGCAGTGCCACCGACCATCCAGCGAGGATAGTGCCTGTTAAGCCTTCTATAGCACCAATTAAACGTAAATTTTCAGGTAGTATTTTATCTCCATAGCCTATCGTAGCGTAGCTGACAATTGAAAAATAGAGTGAGGTTGCAAAGTCTGCAAATCCTTGTTTAAAAAAGTAGAAGGCTGCCCAAATAGCAGTTTCGATAAAATGCAGGCACAGTAGAGATAAAACTAGCCAAATCAAGGTATAACCGTGATCTAAAATAGGACGATGACCATGTTGAGATCTTTTTTGTAGATGGGATAGTATGTGTAAGCTCCACAGTGCGTGCAGAGTTACCATAATTATGATGAGTAAAATAGACCAAATAACTTGTGACAACATATCAAACTCTTACTATCAAAAAATGGCTGAGTAGCTAAAATATAAGCTCATTATAGATCAATCAGCACAGATCAGCTAGCATTGTAAAGGGTACATCTATTAATTTCTTTTTCAGCTGACACGATATTGTTAAAATGCTAATTTACCTAAGTAAACTGTGCTTTTAATAATATCGCAAGCCTTGAAAAATCTAATTTATAGAAGTCCCCTAAAGATTGATTGGCGTTTGCTAAAGCTGTTATTGCTAAAAAGTATAAACTAACTACGCTCTAAAGCCTCAATTGGGGCTAAGTTCGCCGCTCTTTTGGCGGGAAAATAGCCAAAGGTTAAGCCGATAAAGCTTGAGCAGGTAAAAGCGAGCACAATAGTTATCCATGAAAAACGCAGTTGAAAGCTTGTGATAAGCCAATTTAGCCCAAAGCCTAAGATCAAGGCAAACGCAATCCCAATCAAGCCCCCAACTAAGCAGACCAAGACTGCTTCAATGATAAATTGCTGAGATATATCTGATTTTCTTGCCCCAACAGCCATTCTCATTCCAATTTCGCGAGTGCGTTCACTTACGGACACTAACATTATATTCATCACCCCAATACCACCTACAATCAAGGATATAACTGCAATAGATGCCACAAGTAAGGTTAATGTGCCTGTTGTTTCTTTAATCGTATCGCGAATTGCATCCGTATTAATGATAAAGAAATCTTTTTTGCCATGGAGGCGGGTTAATATCTCCGTGATATTATTTTCAGCAAGGGCTAGATCAACATCATCATTTATTCTTAAGGTAATATTGCGTAAAAAGCTTTGCCCAAGCATGCGCTTCATGGCACTAGAATATGGAATCCAGACTTCTAAACTGGCACTTGAACCAAAACCTGCAGCTTTTGGTGCGCTCACTCCAATAATACGCACGGGTAAGTTACCTAATAAAATAACTTCACCTAATGGATTATCTGTTTTAGCAAATAATTTATCGCGTGTGTTTTGATCTATAACTGCTTCTAGGGCTAAATCATCTTCACTTTGGCGATTAAAACCAACACCTTCAGTAATTTTATAATCACGTACTTCAAAAAAATCCGCGCCCACACCAGAAATAACCGCATTAACCGCAATATTGCCATAACGGATCATTTTATTGCTCGACACAGTTGGGGTTACCGAATGAATATACGGCTGCTCTTTAAGATATTGCGCATCACTAGGCTTTAAGCTCCGCACGCGTCCTGAGTTACGATCTCCAAAGCCAGAACCTGGGTAAACCTCCAAGGTTGAAGTGCCTAATCCGCTAATATCATTAAGGATTTTATCCGTAGTGCCATTGCCAATCGCGACAATAATCACGACAGAGGCGATCCCAATAATAATCCCAAGCATCGTTAAAAAAGTGCGCATTTTTTGCATAATCATCGAAACTAATGCCATTTTAAAAGCATCAGCAATCCGTTGCACCCCCGAGAATTTAGAATAAGATTTAGGGATTTTGGTTTTTATTTGTGATTTTGATTCTGATTCTGATTGTGTTAGTGATTGCGTTTGTATGTTGGATAAAACTGGTTCTGATGAATTCTCTAGATTATTATGATCTTGATTATTTGTCTTTTGATCATTTAGATAATCAGCAATAATCTCCCCATCTTTAAGTTCGATAATTCGGCGTGCGTGTGAGGCTACATTGCGATCATGAGTTACCATGATAATTGTATGCCCAGCTTTATTTAAGGCTTTTAAATTCTCAAGTACGGATGCACCACTAACGCTATCAAGTGCGCCAGTTGGCTCATCCGCTAAAATAACCTCGCCACCATTGATTAAGGCGCGGGCAATCGAGACGCGCTGCTGCTGTCCTCCTGATAATTGATTGGGATTATAATCAATGCGATCATCAAGCCCCAAGCTGCTTAAAATCTCACCAGCTTTGAGCGCACGCACTTTAGCTGGCATTCCTGCATACATCGCAGGAATTTCAACATTTTTACGCGCACTTAAAGTGTTTAAGAGATGATAACGCTGGAAAATAAAACCAAAATGTTCGCGGCGTAATTGGGCTAATTCATCTGCATCAAATTTAGCGATATTTTTACCATGAAATAAATAATCGCCGCTAGATGCCGTATCTAAACAGCCGAGAATATTCATTAAGGTTGATTTGCCTGAGCCTGATGTCCCCATAATCGCCAACATTTCACCTTGGGCAATCTCTAAAGTAATCCCTTGCAATACAGTTACTTGAGGGCTAGGCGCACTCTCTTTTGAATTCTTAGGTAAACTTGTTTTGAATGTACGTGATATATTTTTTAAGCTGATGATATTCATATATAATCACTATTATTTTATGCTATAAAGACGGTTATGATAGCATTTGCCCTGCTTATTTTTGCTTTGTTTGCAGTATTTTGCATAATTTACAAGGTATTGACAAATATATTCACCTTTAACTGATGCAGACTTATCATTCTCATGTGTTTTCATCACAAAGTAGATTAGCATTAAGTTCTGGTAGTTCATTGCATTTTGTGGCATTATTAATTCGTAGCTCTTTTTTTGGTTATTGACGTTTGTCAAGATATTTATTTCACCTTGTTAAGAGCTATGTTAAGAGCTATTTCTGTTATATATATTAATAAATTAATAAATAATTGAATTAAATGTTCCATTTTTGAATCTGGAAACCTGAGTAATAGCCGTCATTATTTGTTCATATTTATAATATAGATTAGCAATCTGTTAATTATTAGATAATTAGCCGCTCACCTACCTTTTATTTTTAAATCAAGGGGCAACTCAAATGAAAAAAAGAACATTATCCTTAGTATTATTAAGCATTTTATCGTTTGCTCACAGCAAGCCTTTAGATCAAATTCCTAGTGGATTTGCTAAAAATGTCATTTTATTAATTCCAGATGGAATGTCTGCTAGCTCACTTACTTTAACACGCTGGGTACACTATGATGGACAGCCAATGCATGTTGATGAAATTGCAAGCGGTTTAGTTCGGACACATACCGCTTTAAATATAATTACTGATTCAGCACCAGCAGCCTCAGCACTTGCAACGGGATATAAAACAGAAGATAAAATTATTGGTTTAAAGCCCAGTAAAACAGAACTTTATGGCGCAAGGTCAGTAACAGATGCGGAGCATTATGCTCCAGCTGCAAGTATTCTTGAAGCTGCAAAATTGGCAGGACTATCAACAGGATTAATTTCTACTTCAGAAGTTATGCATGCCACACCTGCAGGTTTTAGTGCTCACAGTAAGCACCGAAGTAACTATAGTGATATTTCAGCACAACAGGTATATCAATTCATGGATGTTGTTTTAGGGGGCGGTTTTGAATATTTGCAACCTAATCCAAATGGTGCTGATGTAAGTAGGCAGCGTGTTGATAATATTGATATGCTAGATGTTCTTAGGAAAAATAATTATCAAGTTATTTCAAATTTAGATGAATTAGTTGCGCTAAAACCGCCACAAAAAGTATGGGGTCTATTTGCACCACAAGATATGCAATATGAAATAGATCGCCCCCATCAAGAAATTGTTGAGCCATCTCTTGCACAAATGACAGATAAAGCCATTGAGTTATTAAGTACTAATTCTCAAGGTTTTTTCTTAATGGTTGAAGGCTCTAAAATTGATTGGGTTGGACATTCACACAGTATTGTTACCCAGCTAGAAGAGATAAAAGCCTTTGATCTTGCCGTTGCCAGTGCCCTAAATTTTGCAAAAAACCGTACAGATACCGTGGTTTTAGTTGTAACAGATCATGGCAATGGTGGTTTAAGTATTGGTAATATGTTCATTAATGATACGTATTCAACTATTGAAAAAGATTATTTTGTTAAAACATTAAAAAATATTCGTTACTCAGATTTAAAATTAGCAAAAGATATTGAAACTTTTGAAGAGATTAATATTGCTAATTATTTTTTAGATAAAACAGGAATTACGCTAACACCAGAAGAGATTAATGCTTTAACTGATGCCCGTGCAACGATTTCTAAAAAAGATAATTACAAAATTAATAACATAGTTTCATCAATTATTAATAAGCGCTCAGGATTAGCAATGACAACAAACGGTCATACTGGTGAAGATGTTACTTTTTATGCTTATACAAATGATGCAAATCATCAGCTCACAGGGACGATCCAAAACAGTGATATTGCACTATATATGGCAAAAGCATTGAATTTAGATCTTGATATTACAACCAAGAAGCTCTTTGTTGCTGAGTCTGAATTTTCTTCACACGGCTTAGAGATTAAAGAGCGTAAGACTGATAAAGAAAATACTTTCTTGAAAGTACTAGTTAATAATGAACTATTTACTATCTCTGAGAATAAGAATTATATTATTCATGATAAAACGAGTGAAAAGCTTGTTTATAATGGTGTTAATGTATTTAATGAAACTCAGTTTTTTATTCCAGAAGCTGCGATTGTTTTACTTAATAAATTTAAATAAACAGTAACTGCTCAGCAGCTAAATAAGCCTCACTGAGCTTCACCCTAAATCCCCCTTAGCAGGGAAAACTCCGTGTTGTGGGACTTTTACAGCTCCTCCTGTTGGGAGGGGTTCTTTTAAATCCTTAGCTTAATGGCGTTGGGGAGAGGCTTCTTTAATCTGTTTGTTTAATATGTTGCATGTAAAATAATGCGTAATGTCAGATTTAACTGATATTACGCATTATTTTTTATATTATCAAAAAAATTATCCTTCATGCTATCAAAAATATCCATCTAGCCCAACCCTGCTTCTCCAAAAGAGAGGCTTTTAGTTACACTTGATTTAATCTTTTTAAATCCCATTTTATAAAAGATGAGTTATAAACATTGAGTACATAATTGAGTACATAAAAGTACAATAAAAATACGATAAAAAGGATTTAAAATCATGCAAATAGAAAAATTCACCGCTCTTTTTCAACAAGCCTTAAGTGATGCTAGAAGTTTAGCTTTAGGTTTTGATCATCAAATGATTGAACCTAAACATGTGTTAAAAGCAATGCTAACTCAGCAAAATAGCAGTATTCTCCCTTTATTGCAGCAGGCTAAAATTAATGCAAATATCTTAAAGCAAAAGCTTGATGAGCGTATTGCTACATTCCCTGAAGTTACCGGCAATAATGATCTGCATCTCAGCCAAGACTTGCAACGCGTGCTTAATAGCTCTGATAAGCTCTCTCAAAAAAAAGGAGATAGCTTTATCGCTGCGGAAATTTTCCTACTTGCAGTTTTAGAAGAAAACAAACAACTTGCAAAAATATTAATTAGTTGTGGCGCAAATAAGCAGATCATAAATGCGGTGATTGATAAAGCACGCGGTGGTGAGAATATTCAAGATATAAATGCTGATGAGAATCGGCAAGCTTTAGCAAAATATTGTGT
>BHEQ01000008.1 GCA_003864535.1 Gammaproteobacteria bacterium | reverse complement strand
GTATAATCTTGGTGATGCTCAATATGCCATAAAATAGAGGCTAGAAAGCGCTGTGGGATTTTTTGAGTCCCATCCATCGCAATTTGCCAAGTTCGGTGTTTTAGACCTGTATTTTCATAACGCGCAAGTAATGTTTGAGCATAATCTTCTATATTTATTGTTTGCGTGATCAGCGCAGAAAGTGTAATAGCTTGTTCTTTAAGCATTAAATGTTGGCAGGCTTTTTTATAATGCGGATTTGCCATGCAATCAGAAATATATTCAAATCCAGCTAAATATCCTAAATATGCTAAAAATGAATGACTGCCATTGAGCATGCGTAATTTCATCTCTTCAAATGGGATTACATTTTTAACAAAACTTACGCCTGAGACCTTATCCCATTGCGGTTTACCTGCGCTAAAATTATCCTCAATCACCCATTGGATAAAAGGTTCAGTCACAATCGCGCACGGATCAAATTGCCCAATTGCAACTGCAACCTCGTCTAAACTTTCTGGGGTTATGGCAGGTACGATGCGGTCAACCATACTCGATGGGAAGGCAATATTTTCCTCGATTTGGCTTACAAAATCAGGATCAATTGCGCGGGTAAAACTTAAAACAGCACTTTTTAAAGCATCTCCATTTTCAGGCATATTATCGCAAGAGAGCAGCGTAAGCGCAGGTAATCCTAGCTCAAAACGGCGTTTTAAAGCAATATAGAGTAATCCTATCGCAGATTTTGGCGTATTGGGATTAGCTAAATCATGCACGATTAAAGGATGTTTTAAGTCGATATCCAATCCTTGTAAAGAACAGTAACCTTTTTCTGTAATAGTTAATGTAATGATTTTAACTTGGGCTTCGCAGAGTTTATCAATAATAGCTCCAATTCCATCTTTGTGTACTTGGAGTGAATCAATAATTGAGCCAACAATAGTTGCTTGATTATTCTCTGATTTTTTATATTCTGATTTTAAAAGTTCTGATTTCTCAAGTACGGTATATAAATGATTTTGTTTATGCAAATCATCAACTATTTTTTGCCCACCAAAAAGGTTAATTGAGCAAAATCCCCACCCGTCATTATTAGCTTTATCTGCATGTTGTTGCATGAGTAATTGATGCAAAATAAAGGCTTGATGACCGCGGTGAAATGCGCCTAAGCCTATATGAATAATTTTTGCTCCAAGCTTGTTACGCTCATAAAGTGGATAATGGACGCTTGCTTTGAGATTACTTAACGGCATAATTAATCCTTTTTGAAATATTTAATGAAAAAATTGGTCAACCATTTTAACCTTAATTTTAACCTTAATTTATAATTATTTATAATTATTTATTTTAAATCAAAAAATTCAGAATATGTCTTTGATATTTTTGGGAGTGAATTTAAAATTTCACGCAAATGATGGCTTAATGCGGCCTCTGCTAAATCAGGATCACGCATCGCGATCGCATCGGTTGCCTACTAACCCCATAACGCTTTCTTATTTCTGTTTCAGAAAGTGCAAATTCAGAGTTTGTCTTGTTTTAGGCATGGATGCTAAATATCTTCCGTTTAATTATTCAAAAGACAAGGGTTTTAAAGCGATTTGGATGCAATGTGGTATTCTAAGAATGTCAACCAGTTACGAGCTTGCCAAGGGTAATAATATATCGACCAATCAACCTTAATAGCATATCTATTTGTGCTTTTTCTGCGTTACACGATATTATTTAGTGCTCATTTACCTCAGCAAATGGCGCTTTTAATAATATCGAAAACCTTGAAAAATTTAATCTATAGATGATCCTTAAGATTAATAGGAATAATTATGAATTTAAATCAGCCACAACGCTTTGATCCACCTGATGATTTTCTTAAAACATCATTGCTAGTAATAATTCTTGAAATAATTATATTTTCATTACTGTGGTCAATTAATGCTGATCTTATCCAACTTTTAGCAGATAGAATTTATTTGTTGCTGTTTTGTTTGATCTTACTCTTTGTATTTGTACATTTGAGTATTTGGAAGAAGCATAAGAAGCGTCTCTTTCAATCAATTATTGTGGATGAAGATGGACTTTATTTTGCGCATTCTCCTAAATTACTCAAAGTTACTTGGCAGCAAATTAGATCATTAAATACTTTTAAAAATAAAGAAATGCAATTAATAAGTTATCAAGATGAGGTACTAATATCTATTTCTCATCAATTAAATAATTTTGAACAGCTTGCAGCAAAAATTTTTGAGGAAATAAAATATCCTGATGTCGAGCTACCATGCACATTTAGGATTATTCCAAGAACAATGGTCATAATAAAAGTCATCTCATTTGTTGTATTTGCTCTGATTTCTATATTGGCATTTATTATTAGCCCAGTAGGTTTAGTTATATTTTTTATTACCAGTCTAATTGCCTATACAAATATAAATACAAATGAATCTATACATAAGTTTGATATTTCAATACAAGGAATCACTTGTTATTTTAGATTTACACAAAGATTCTATCCTTGGCATGAGCTTGAGAGTATTCAGTTGGGATATAAAACAACTAAATTAAGATTCTCTAAGGCATTAGATTATCAGGAAATTATAGTGAATTTAAGAAATAAAAAAGCAATTATATTGCATGATAAAGACGCATTTAAAAAGTGTATACCACCTATTCAGCTGTATAGAGCTTTACGAAGTGGATTTAAGAGCCAATTTATAAAAGGCTCTAAAAAGTAATCTAAGCAAAAAAACTCATAAAAATAAATTAATGAGCTCTTAACTCTTGGAAATTACTTATACAAATACTATTATGGCAGCAATCTAGCATTTAATTATTTAATATAAAACCAAGGTTGTATATGAAAATTACTCACGCTGCTGCAAGTTTTTTAGCTGGAGTTGCAACGTTTACCGTATGCGGTATTTTAAAATGTGAGCTAGATGAATATACGCGCGAAGCCTTACCATTCTTAGCCGCGGTGATCACACTGATAATCGTGATGATTTTATTTCCTGAAATTGTACTTTTTTTGCCTAATTTAGTGTTTTGGGTGTTTAGATCAATTAAGGGGGCTTGCTCCTTCGTTGTCTTGCGCTCCATGCTCGATACCGCAATCAAAAATTGGCAAGATCCTTTGAATGCGCTCAGAGCTGTGGCTGAATATATTGTTCCTGAGAAAGATTTAGTGGCTGCTGAGTAGTTACTTTATTTTAAATCAAAAAATTCAGAATATGTCTTTGATATTTTTGGGAGTGAATTTAAAATTTCACGCAAATGATGGCTTAATGCGGCCTCTGCCAAATCAGGATCACGCATCGCGATCGCATCGGTGATATTTTGATGATGTAAGATCAGCAGAGCGGTTGGAGTTGCATCATCAACGCTTAAGTAACGCACGCGATCCATTTGTGCTTTGATGCTCTCAAGCACGCGCCACGCACTTTCACGCCCAGCACTTTGCGCAATAGTTTGATGAAAAGCCTCATCTAAGAGCCAAAAGCCATGATTATTACCGTAAGCTATGTTTTTTTGCTGATCAACGAGACTTTGGAGTTGTTTGATATGTGTACCTTTTGCTTTAAGCGCCGCTTCTCGCACAATCGCAACCTCAAGTGCTTCACGCATAAACTGCGCATCTAAGACATTACTCATTGATATTTTAAGCACATATGTACCGCGCTGCGGGATGATGCTAACTAAATGCTCTTCAGCTAATTTAATGAAGGCCTCACGAATCGGTTGCCGACTAACCCCATAACGCTTACTCATTTCTGTTTCAGAAAGTGCAAATCCAGGGCTTAATTCACCACAAATAATCGCGGCACGTAAATGTTGATGAAGCTGAGCACCGATAGAGCGCGGCTCTTGTAAACTAAAAAAAGCCTGAGTTTGTATTGTTTTAGGCATGGATGCTAAATATCCTTTATTGAGGCTAGCTTAGATTGCTAAAAATAATCGCTATGATACCATAAAAATTCTTGCACAAATACTAGTATGGTAGTAGTCTAGTATTTAAATATTTTCCATTTAATTATTTAATATAAAACCAAGGTTATCTATGAAAATTACTCACGCAGATGTCATTGTTTCTTGTCCAGGGCGTAATTACGTGACTCTTAAAATTCGCACTGATGAGGGCGTTTACGGGATTGGAGATGGCACGTTAAATGGGCGGGAACTTGCGGTTGCAAGTTATCTTAAAGATCATATTTGTCCATTATTAATTGGACGTGATCCACAGAAAATTGAAGATATTTGGCAGTATTTATATAAAGGTGCATATTGGCGCCGCGGCCCTGTGACCATGGCTGCTATAAGTGCGGTTGATATCGCCCTGTGGGATATTAAAGGCAAGATTGCTAATCTGCCAGTTTATCAATTGCTTGGTGGAGCATCACGCGAGGGTGTGATGGTTTATTGTCATGCAACAGGATCAGATATTCCTGCGGCTTTAGAGTCTTTTGAGCATTATCGTGATCAGGGTTTTAAAGCGATTCGGATGCAATGTGGTATTCCTGGAATGTCAACCAGTTACGGGCTTGCGAAGGGTAATAACAAAGCTTATGAGCCTGCGACAAAAGGTAAACCTGAAGAGCAAGCATGGTCAACTGAAAAATATCTTGATTTTGTACCCAAACTGTTTGAAGCTGTGCGTGAAAAATATGGATTCGAGACTCATTTACTCCACGATGTTCATCACCGTTTAACACCAATAGAAGCAGCACGTTTAGGTAAATCTTTAGAGCCTTATCGCTTATTTTGGCTCGAAGATCCGACTCCTGCGGAAAATCAAGCAGATTTTCGCCTGATTCGCCAGCATACAGTCACGCCTCTTGCGGTTGGTGAGGTTTTTAATAGTATTTGGGATTGTAAGCAATTGATTGAAGAGCAGTTAATTGATTATATTCGCGCAACCGTGACTCATGCAGGTGGAATCACGCATATGCGCCGAATTGCAGATTTTGCGGCTTTATATCAAGTGCGTTTAGGCTCACATGGTCCATCCGATCTATCCCCTGTAAGTATGGGCGCAGCCTTGCATCTGGATTTATGGGCACCAAATTTAGGCATTCAAGAATATATGGGTTATCCTGAAGCTGCGCTTGAGGTATTTCCTCATGCTTGGAGCTTTAATCAAGGTTATATGCATCCAGGCGATGTTCCAGGAATTGGGGTTGATATTGATGAGAAACTTGCCGCAAAATATCCGTATGAGCCAGCCTACCTTCCGATAGCACGCCTTGAAGATGGCACTCTTTGGAATTGGTAATTGGAATTGATAATGAATTGATAATTAGAATTGATGATAAGCATGGATAATATGAATAATATCGAAAAAATTAAAAGCATCAAAATTAAAAGCATCGTGGTGATTAAGCCTGGGCAATTAGAAATTGAATCAAGAGATATTCCTATTCCAAAATATGATGAGCTGCGAATTAAAGTTATGTACGCAGGAATTTGTGGCTCAGATGTGCATATTTTGCACGGATCAAACCCTTTTGCTAAATATCCACGCGTGATTGGACATGAATTTTTGGGGGTGATTGATCAGATTGGAGAACATAGTCTTGATGATAATCATGATCATGATTCTGATTTTGACTCTAATTTTGACTCTACTTCTAATGAGATTAGCTTAAAAATAGGTGATAAAGTTGTGGTTGATCCTGTTGTAAGTTGCGGACGTTGTTATGCGTGCTTGCATGATAAACCTAATGTTTGTGAGCATTTATCGGTGATTGGTGTCCATCAAGATGGCGGTTTTAGTGAATATGTATGCGTTCCAAAACGCAATGCCTATCTTGTTCCTAAGCGTGTATCTGATCAAAATGCGTGTTTGATTGAGCCATTTGCGGTAGCTGCTAATATCACCAGTAATACTAAAGTTTATCCTGATGATATTGCAATCATTTATGGTGCAGGACCGATTGGATTAATGGTCGCTCAAGTACTTAAATGGGTTTATAAAGTTGAACATTTAATCGTTACCGACCGCCTTGATGAGCGTTTAAAAATGGCCTTGGCAAATGGTGCAGATGTTGCCTTAAATACACAAAATGAAGATTTAGAAGCCTATCTACACAAGATGAAGATCAAGCCTACTTTAATTATCGATGCCGCCTGTCACCCGAGCATTTTAAATGAAGCGATTAACATTGCTGCACCAGCTGCGCGGATTGGTATTATGGGATTTTCAGGAGATGCAAGCTCGATCATTCAACAAAAAATAACCAGTAAAGAGTTATCAATTTATTCATCGCGTTTAAATAGTAAAAAGTTTCCTATCGTAATTGAGTGGATGACGCAAAATCTGATCAAACCTGAGTTATTAGTAACACATCAGTTTGATTATCAAGATATTAAAGTGGCGATGGATATTTTTGAGAATCACCCTAAAAGCTGCTGCAAAGTTATTTTAAATTTTTAAAAGCCAAAAAAGCCTCACCTGCGCAGGGGAGGAGCTGTAAAAGTCCCAAAAACACGGAGTGTTTCCAGCACGGAGTGTTTCCAACACGAAGTGTTCCAAAATTAGAATAAAATATTTTTTACAGTAACTTAACTAGATGGAGATTTTATGAAAAAATTTAAAAAATATTATTTGAGCAGTGTGATTGCGCTGATTTGTACAACAAGCTTAGCGATGCAATTAGCACATGCGCAAAAAGATAAAACGGTGCGTTTTAAAATGCAAAGCGGTTATGCGCTCTCTTTGCCTATTTTGGGCGAAGTTAGTTCCAATTTACCCAAACATATTGAAGCATTAACGAATAAATCTGTGCGTATTCAATATTTTGAGCCAAGAGGCTTAGTTCCGAATGAAGGGATTTATGATGCGGTTGCAACTGGCGCGGTTGATATTGGTTATGCGGGACTTGGCTTTTTTGTGCAAAAAAATCCAGCACTTGCTTATTTTGATGCGGTTCCATTTGGGATGGATAGTAATGGTTTGATTGCGTGGTTTAATCAAGGAGAGGGAGGGAAACTACGTGATGAGGTTTTAGCTAAAAATAATATCAAAGGGATATCCTGCGGTTTTAATGCCGCTGAAGCTGGGGGTTGGTTTAATAAAGAGATTAATTCTACTGCGGATTTAAAAGGCTTGAAAATGCGCATTGCAGGACTTGGTGGGCGCACTTATGAGAAATTAGGCGTATCAACTCAAAGCATGGCAGGTGGTGATATTTATGCCGCCCTTGAGCGCGGCGTTATTGATGCGGCTGAATATTCTATGCCCGCACTTGATCAAAATATGGGGCTTTATGAAATTGCTAAATATTATTATTTCCCAGGCTGGCATCAACCCGCCTCTATTCAAACATTGTTGATCAATAAAACTAAGTGGGATAGTTTAAGTGAATCACAGCAAGGTGCGTTTTACGCCGCATGTAATCAAGCTTTAATCACAAGTATCGCAGTTGGTGAATCTATTCAAGGCGAGGCTTTGGATTTCATTAGAAGTAAAAATGTGAATTTTCGCGTATTTACTCCAGAAACATTAAAAGAGCTTAATAGCGCGTGGTTAGAGGTGAGCGCAGAGTTAGCTAAAGATAACGTTGAGTTTAAAAAAATCGCTGATTCTTATAATATTTTCCAAAAATCATATGGAGAATGGCGCAATTTATCTTCAGGAAAGTTAGATTAAAAGATAATAAATGCAGGCAGGGCGAACACATAGGTTCGCCCCTACGTTATTAAAAATATTTCAATAAAAATATCTCAAGGACTATTTGCAATGCATACAAGTCAACAACAACATAGCTTATCAAATAGTAAGCTATTGTATTTATCACAAAAAATCGACAACTGCTTATTAATTATCGGTAAATATAGCGCGTGGTGTTTATTTGCCTTAACCGCGGTTACTTTATATGATGTCGTCTCGCGCCGTATTCCTGCCTTAGCCTTTTTTGGTTCAACAGGTTTGCAGGAATTAGAATGGCATTTACATACAATCTTGTTTGCATTTTTATTTGCAGGTGTGCTTGTAAAAGATATGAACGTGCGTGTTGATATTTTCCGCGAACGCTTTCCTAAACGTTTTAATTTACACATTGAGCTGTGGGGAACGATTCTTCTCGCCTTGCCTTATGTATTAACGGTGATCTATTTTGGGGTTTTATTTGTAAGTATTGCCTTTATTGCAGGCGAGGGCTCAACTTCAAGCCATGGATTACCTTATCGTTGGGTTATCAAATCAGCGATTCCTTTAGGCATGGGATTGCTCTTACTTGCGATTATAAGTCATGTTTTAAAACAATATATTGCCATAAAAAATAATCCTGTAAATAATCATATAAATGAATATATAAATAAGGATGAAATAAATAGCCATAAAACAAATAAGCATAATGAAATCAACAAAAACAATGCAATCAATTCAATCAATTCAATCAAATCAACAATATCATCATCATCATCATTAAACTCACATTTAAACTCAATACCAATATCTAAAAATAAAAAAATCATCGCAATATCTTGTATTTTCATTGGGATATTAATCTGCGTATGGATGCTATTTGTTAGATCTACATCTGTGGATGATCCGATTGATTGGGTCTATTACCTACCTATCTTTATGTTTTTAAGTCTGACGATCTTAATGTTTAGTGGCTATCCTGTCGCGTTTATTTTAGGTGGAATTGGCTTACTCTTTGGCGGCATCGCGACGTGGATGGACGCATTTTCGTTAATTGAATTTTTTAATATTCTACCGCGCACATGGACGGGCGTTGCGGAAAATCTAGTTTTAGTTGCAGGACCTATGTTTATCTGGATGGGAATGATCCTTGAACGCAGTGGGATTGCTGAGGATCTCATTGAATCTATTCGGATTATTACGCGTAAAGTTCCAGCTGGGCTTGCGATTGGCATTGTGTTAATTGGGGCGATTATGGGCGCAACCACAGGAGTTGTCTCAGCAACTGTGGTTATGATGACTGTTTTGGCATTACCTACCTTAAAACGCGCAGGTTATAAAAATTCACTCGCCGCAGGCACAATTGCAGGCGCAGGCACTTTGGGGATTATTATTCCACCATCGGTAATGCTTGTTTTTATGGGGGATATTTTACAAGTATCGATTGGTAAGCTATTTATGGCAGCTTTAGTTCCTGGATTACTTACCGCAATTTTTTATATTATTATGTTATTTGCGGTCGGGGTTGTTTTACCTAAAATGGCTCCAAAAGCTACCGATATTCCAGATCGCTCTTTTATAGAGACATTTATGATTGTTTTAAAAGGGATTGTCGCACCTATTTTCTTGATCATGATGGTTTTAGGCTCTATATTTAAAGGCTGGGCAACCCCAACAGAAGCTGCGGCAGTTGGCGCGTTTGGGGCATTATTATTGACCATATTAAAAGGTCGATTCACTTTAAAAATGCTTACAGAGTCTATTCAAAATGCGGCATTTGTCTCTGCAATGATCTTCTTTATCGTCTTTGGTGCAACCGTTTTTTCTTATGTTTTTCGCTCAATTGGTGGAGAAACTATTTTATTAGATGCGATAGAAGCAACTGCTTTAGGGCCTTACGGAACCTTATTACTCCTTGTTGCGGTAATTTTCCTTGCAGGATTTTTCTTTGATTGGATTGAAATAGCTTTAATATTCTTACCTATTTTTGGTCCTGTGATTGTGCTTTTATTTGCAGGAGATTTTAGCGGTCGCCGTGATGAGCTTGTTTGGTTTGGGATTATTGTCGGAATGGTCTTACAAACATCGTTCCTCTCCCCACCTTTTGGTTATACCTTATTTTATATGAAAGGTGCAATGAAAGGCGAATACCAAGTAAAAATGTCTGAAATATATCAAGGTGTTATTCCGTTTATTATTATTCAAATGTTAATTGTAGGCTTAATTATCGCCTTCCCAGAGATTGCGCTATGGCTGCCAAATAAAATATTTGGATAATGTGTTTTATCTTTTTTAATCTTGTTTTTTTAATAAAGGATTATGATATGAAAATTAGAATATTATCAAATAAAATAGTGTGTTCAATTTAATGGGATTTCTATAAATTAGATTTTTCAAGGCTTGCGATATTATTAAAATCGCAGTTTACTTAGGTAAATGAGCATTTTTCATAATATCGTGTAACGCAGGAAAAGCACACATAGATGTGCCCTAAAGTATTAATGCTAATTCCGGTAGCATCTGCCGCTGAATTTATCTTAAACTTGTATTGATTGGATCAGTCATTTCAATTAAGTATATGACTGATTATTAATAGGCTATATAAATAAATTGAGACCTTATGAGAAAATATTTAATTAAGTTGCTAGATAATCGAGTTCGGCGTAATTATACAGGTGGTGCAGGTATTGATTGCTTAAGAGGAAAATATCCTATTATGGATTCTGATCAGCCTGAGGATTGGATTTGCTCTACCGTATATGCCAAAAATACAGGTTTAAGCGAGATAATAAACGAAGGGCTTTCTTCAACAATCATAGGAGAAGATGTTTTTCTTATTTCTCATCTATTTAAATCAGAATCAGAATTTTATTTAGGAAAAAATAAAGAACTTCCCTTTTTATGTAAGCTGCTAGATTCATCAATGAGATTACATGTCCAAGCGCATCCTACAAAAGACTTTGCTCGGAATTTCTTAGGTTCAGAATATGGAAAATTAGAATGCTACTATATTTTATCTATTCGTGAAGAAATAGAACCTTATATTCGTTTGGGCTTTCAAAATCCGCCTTCCAAAGAATCATGGAAGAAAATTATTCTTAACCAAGATATTTTGTCAATGGATCAATGTTTTGAAAATATTCCTGTTGCCGTTGGGGACGTTTGGTATATACCAGGTGGTATTCCTCATGCAATTGGTGAAGGAATTACAATGATTGAAATCATGGAACCTTCCGATCTAGTTGTTCGTTGTGAATTTGAAAGAGACGGAATTATTGTTCCAAAAGCCGCAAGATTTATGGGAAAAGATATTGATTTTTGTTTAAACATTTTTGATTACAACCAATATTCAGTTGATGAGGTACAGGAAAAATTTAGACTTAAGCCACGAGTGATCAAATCAACAGAGCATTTTGTTCATGAGCAGTTAGTACCAAAAAGTATCGCCGATAGCTTTCAGGTAAACAAACTGTGCATAAAACAAGATGAAATGATTATTAATCTTTCTAATTCTCCTTTAGTCGGAATAGTAGTCAAAGGAATTGTTTGTATTCATACAGAAAATGAAACTATTGAAGTAAAAGTAGGTGAAAGCTTTTTTATAGCAGCAGCAGCTAAAAAGATTAAATTTTTAGGTACTCAATGTGAAATAGTTTATGTAACTTAACTTAACTTAGTCTGACTAGGGCACATCTATGTGTGCTTTTCTTGCGTTACACTATATTATGAAAATGCTCATTTACCTCAGTAAACTGCGCTTTTAATAATATCGCAAGCCTTGAAAAATCTAATTTATAGAAGCCTCCACTAATTATAAATGAGCATTCTTTAAATATTGGTATACCTATTTTATCCTTCTAAAAATAAGGTTAAACTATGACTAACATCATTATTTAATTAAAAATAAAATAATCTCTTGACTATTCTAATAGCAAGCAACAAAATGTTCCATCTTTTTTGGTTGACCAAAACAAGATAAGGTGTGCCAATATTATAGAATTTACACACTGCATATTTATTTTCTAATAAAGGATTATTGTATGAAAACTAAAATATTAAGAAACTGTTTTATTGTTTTAACAGCCTCAGTTACTTTAATTTCAAGTGCATTAGCGGCTGAATTTACTTTAAACGTTAACACCTCTCAAACAGCTGATGATCCAATGTATAAGGGATTGTTGGAATTTAAAAAGAATGTTGAGGCTAGAACCAATGGGCGTATTGAAGTCAAAACATTCTCATCTTCTCAATTAGGATCAGATGAAGATATTATTGAGCAAATTAAGACAGGGGCTGGTATTGCTACTGTTATTGATGGCGCGCGAATTGCACCAGATGTAAGTGAATTTGGAATTTTAGCAGCTCCATATATTGTTGATAATTACGCACAAATTAGGAAATTTATTATCTCACCATTATTTGAAACATGGGTAACAAAGCTGCATGATACAGGTGGAATGCAAGTATTGTCGTTTAATTGGTATCAAGGTGAGCGTCATTTGGTAACTAACAAACTAATATCTCAACCATCTGATTTAAAAGGAATCAGAATGAGAACTATTGGCGCACCTTTATTTTTAGAAACAGTACGTGCGATGGGCGCAACGCCAACAGGAATGCCATGGACAGAGGTGTATTCAGCATTGCAACTAAAAGCAATTGATGCAGTTGAGGCTCAGCTTCCTTCAATTTATGGCTCGCGTTTATATGAAGTTACTAAATATATTGCTAAAACACGCCATATTCAGCTTGTAACTGGATTAGTTGGGTCACAAATTTGGTTTGATAAATTGCCTGAAAATTTACAAGTTATTCTGCGTGAAGAAGCTTTAGCTGCTGGAGATTATGCTTCTAATCTCACACTGGACTCATTAGGTTCTTATGAAGAAAGTATCAAGACTAAAGGCGTTACAGTTACAGAAGTTGATCTAAAATTATTTATAGAGGCAACGGCACCTGTTTATGAAAAACTAAATTATGTTGAGCTTAAAAAACAAGTAGATGCCGTGATAAATGAGTAATGGGGATTTAAGCATTAGGTGAGAAATATAAGGAGATAAGCAATGGGACAATTACGCTTAAAAATAGAAGAGAGTTTGGCAATGTTTTTTCTTGCAGCAACTTGTATTTTTGTGCTTATTGGAGCAGTTGGGCGCAGTATCGGCATGCCATTAATTTGGTCAATAGATTTAGCCCAATTGATGTTTGCTTGGGTATGCGCTTTGGCTGCGGATATTACTTTGCAGCATAATGGACATGTAGTGATTGATATTATGCTGCGCTTTATTCCTAAGCTCTTACAAAAAATAATGAATATTATCTGGATACTGGCTATTTGTGGTTTATTAGGCTTGCTAATTTATTTAGGTGTCCAGCTGTTCTTTGTTAATCCTAATCGTGTTATTGGCGATACGGGTTTACCTTATCGATTAATCAACGTGACTATCCCTGTAAGTGCTACTTTAATGTTAATTACAATGCTTGAGCGCCTATATAAAGGAGCGACATCATGAGCGGAATACTTACTATTTTATTTCTTATATTGATGTTTTTAGGAATGCCTGTTGCCTTTGCTATCGGGATTTCATTTATGATTTTCTATCTATTTGGCCCTATGCCTGCGATGATTTCAGTCCAAAAAATCGTCTCATCAACTCAATCCTTCCCATTATTAGCGGTGCCTTTATTTGTCTTTGCAGGACATTTAATGAATCACTCAGGAATTACAGAACGTTTAATTAAGCTTTCAACTGCTTTAACTGGTTGGATTCGTGGCGGCTTAGCGCATGTGACTATCATTTTATCCGCCTTAATGGGCGGCGTTTCAGGATCTGCGGTGGCAGATGCTGCTATGGAAGCACGCGTTTTAGGTCCATCAATGCTTGCGCGTGGCTATACCAAAGGTTATGCGTGCGCGGTAATAGCTGTTGGCTCTTTAATTACAGCAACCATTCCACCAAGTATTGGCTTGATTTTATACGGATTTTTAGGGAATATTTCTATCGGGCGTTTATTTGTAGGTGGGCTTGTTCCTGGTGTTTTAATGACTATTGTATTAATGGTTACGGCGTATATTATTGCACGTAAACGCGGTTATAAAGCTGAGCTTACCAAAATCCCAAGCGGCAAAGAAATTGCACTATGTATGTGGGAATGTAAATGGGCTTTGCTTTTTCCAATCTTTTTAATTGTGGGGATTCGTTATGGGATTTTCACGCCCTCAGAAGCTGGCGCATTTGCCGTAGCATATGCAGTTATTATCGGCATGTTTGTTTATCGACAATTAACACTTGAAAAATTATTAGAATCATTGCGTTATAGCGTTCGTGATATTGGTATGATCATGTTAATCATCATGTTTTCTTCATTAATTGGTTATGTAATTACTTTGGAAGGCGTGCCACAAGCTGCTGCAAGTTTTTTAGCTGGGGTTACTAACAATAAAGTTGTGTTAATGTTTTTATTAATAACTTTTATTATTTTATTAGGAACATTGCTAGAAAGTACGGTAATTGTACTATTACTTACCCCAATTTTAGTGCCAATTATTTTACGTGCAGGGATTGATCCTGTTCATTTTGGATTAATAATGATGACCTGCGTAACTTTAGGCTCAATGACCCCACCTGTTGGAGTTGCAATGTTTACCGTATGCGGTATTTTAAAATGTGAGCTAGATGAATATACGCGCGAAGCCTTACCATTCTTAGCCGCGGTGATTGCACTGATAATCGTGATGATTTTATTTCCTGAAATTGTACTTTTTTTGCCTAATTTAGTGTTTGGGGTGTGAATAATCTACGTTATAGTAAGTATGTGGTTGATTTTACATAAACATTATTGATAAATATATTTATTGTGCGTCGCTAAATTGACTAAAATTAGTTTTAATGTGATAATTGCATTTCATTTTAGCAGTATTGAAAATGTCATTATAGATCCAATTTTATAGTGACGAATAGATACTGTTAATTAATTTATATTTATAAACTAGTTTTTCAGGAGATGTTTAAATGCTGAGTTTTTTTAGTTGGAATGGAAGAATAGGTCGCATGCGCTACATAGCTTGGTACTTTGGAATGAGCCTATTATGTATGCTTATACCATTTCTGTTTCTTATATTTGGTTCTTATAGTTTATCTAGCTTTCCGCAATTACCCTCTATTACTTTTGTGATTAGTGCACTTATTACTCCTATGCTAGTTATTAGCTACTTTAGTCTTGTTTTTAGCATACAACGCTTGCATGACTTAAATAGGAGTGGCTGGTGGGTTTTGCTTGTCCTTATACCGCTTGCAAATCTATTACTTGGAATCTATATGTTATTTTTCCCAGGTTCAGATAGCAATAATGATCATGGTAGCATTCCGCCAGCGAATTCACTTGGAGTATACATTCTTGCATGGCTATGGATTGCGAGTATTATTCTTTTCATAGTTGCATATTTCTTTGCAATTGCTATGTATACTCAATATTTAATGAGGTAGCACAAATATTCATTTATATATGCTTTTAGGAATATGTGCACCAGTTAATTACTCAGTAGTTAAAGAAGCCCCACCCTAAGCTCTCTTCAAAATAGAGCGTGAGGTGAGGCTTCTTTAATTTGCTGATTTAATATTCAAGCAATCAATATCTATAAATTATTTTTTAGGAGACGTTTAAATGCTGAGTTATTTTAGTTGGAATGGAAGAATAGGGCGCATGCGCTACCTAGCTTGGTTATTTGGATTATTTTTATTATGCATGCTTATTCCTTTTCCATTTATAGTTTTTAACGCTATTTTTTTTAATTCAGCAAGCAGTAATCTTCCATTACTTTCTGCTGTTTATACTATTGTTCAAGCAATAGCTCTAATATGCTTTATCGTTATTTTCAGCGTACAACGCCTGCATGACTTAAATAGGAGTGGCTGGTGGGTTTTGCTTGTCTTTATGCTGTTTACAAATCTATTACTTGGAATCTATATGTTATTTTTTCCAGGTTCAGATGGCAATAATGATCATGGTAGCAGTCCACCAGCGAATTCACTTGGTGTTCATATTCTTGTGTGGATTACTATTGCTATGCTTTTTATTGGCATTCTACTAAGCTTGTTATTCATGTATATATCTGCTAGTTCTCTTTATTAGTAACTCTAGTTGCTACAGCTACCATGATCCATCACAAATACGCGTTTATCTATACTTTTAGGAATATGGGCAATCTCTAGAAACTCATTATATTTAAGCACGCTGATAAATAATTAGGCATTTAAGCCCAATAAAGACGCGACAAGTTTTTTGCGCTATACTTATAAACTAGTTTTTTAGGAGACGTTTAAATGCTAAGCTTTTTTAGTTGGAATGGAAGAATAGGACGCGTGCGCTACCTAGCTTGGTCATTTGGATTATTTTTATTATGCATGCTTGTTCCTTTACCATTTGTAGTTTTTAACGCTATTTTTTTTAATTTAGCAAGCACTAATTCTCCATCACTTTCTGCTGCTCCTACTATTGCAGTATTTATTGTTCAAGCAATAGCTCTAATATGCTTTATCGTTATTTTCAGCGTAAAACGTTTACATGACTTAAATAGGAGCGGTTGGTGGATTCTGCTTGTCTTTGTACCTATTGCTAATCTATTACTTATTATCTATATGTTTTTTTTCTCAGGTTCAGGTGATCATAATGACTACGGTAGTCCTCCTCCAGCGAATTCATTTGGCGTTTATATTCTTATGTGGATTTACATCACCATACATCTGCTTACCATCATATTATCTGTGATTAGATTATAAGATTAGTTTCTATGTCTATTTAATAGATCGACAAGTTTTTTGAGCTATACTTATAAACTAGTTTTTCAGGAGATGTTTAAATGCTAAGCTTTTTTAGTTGGAATGGAAGAATTGGGCGTTTACGTTACCTAGCCTGGCGTGCTTGGATGGTGTCATTATATCTGCTTATTTCTTTTCCAATTCTACTTCTTGCAAGTGGGCTTAGCGTTTTAGCCAGTTTGGGGGGAGAATCATTCTCGTTTTCTCCTGTTTTTCTAGGATTGACTATTCAAATAATAGTTTTCTCGTATTTTGCAGTTGTTGTTGATGTAAAGCGCTTGCATGATTTAAATAAGAGTAGTTGGTGGGTTGTGCTCACCTTTGTACCGATTGCTAATATATTACTCATAACCTATCTGCTATTTTCTTCAGGTTCAGATGATCATAATGATTACGGTGCATCTCCTCCTGAGAATTCAGTTGGTGTTCATATTCTTGCGTGGATACCTCTTGCTATCGTTTTGATTGGAATTTTAATTATAATACTTTACAATACTGGTCTGTACTAATTGCTAATATATTATTAGTAACTCTGATTGCTACAGCTACCATGATCCATCACAAATACGCGTTTATCTATATTTTTAGGAATATGGGCAAGCTCTGGAAACTCATTATATTCAAGCACACTGATAAATAATTGGGCATTTAAGCCCAATAAAGACGCGACAAGTTTTTCGCGGTGATTGCGATCAAGCTCGGCGGTTATATCATCGACTAATAAAATTGAGGGGCGCAAGGTTTTTTGTTGATGGAGCTGTGCTTGTGCCAAAATTAACGCGATACTGGCTAATTTAAGTTGCCCGCGTGATAGTGCTGTGGCTACATTTTGCCCATTATATTTTAAGGAAAAATCCGCACGGTGCGGTCCTACGCGTGTAAATCCTGCCATTCGATCAGGGACGCGGCTATGCTTGAGTGCGCTGGCTAAATCATCACTATAACCTTGTTTAAATGCCATTGTCCATTGTAGTTCCTGATCTAATTTATCCGCAAGCAATGCCTTTAGAAATGGCTCCATTGCACTAAAAATCTGCGCGGTAAATTCTGCTCTAATTAGGCTTAAGGCATTCCCATGAATCACTAATTCCTGATCGATGCTATTAATTACCTTATCATAAAGGCTTTGTTTTAAGGCGCTATTGCGTTGTTTTAACGCACGCTCATACTGCGCCCAGTGCATTAAAAAAGTAGGATGATGATGAAATAAGCCCCAATCTAAAAATCGCCGTCTAAATTTTGGGCTATCGAGCAAGATCATCTGTGTATCAGGTCCTAAATATAATACAGGTAATAAACGCGCGAGCTCGGTCTTTTTGTGTAAAAACTCACCATCTTTTTTAGCGATTATACTTTGTTTATTTTTCTCTAAAGCAATTTGCATAAGCTGGGTATCAGACTCGATGCTTGCAAATATACGCAATAAATCTTGCCCAAAGCTCACGATTTTTTGGGAGTCGGTAACCCTAAAAGAGCGTGTTCTCGATAAAAAATAAAGCGCCTCCAAAATGCTTGTTTTCCCTGATCCATTTGGTCCAACAATGATATTCACTTGCGTACTAAAGCTTAATTCGTCAATGTTTAGATGACGAAAGTTTTCAGTTTTTAAACTCTTAATAATCATGATCTTATTAAAACACTAGATACGCATTGGCATGATTACAAAACGAAGTTTATCATCATCTTCTATCGTTCTAATTAACGCACTTGCATTTGGATCAGCCATATTAATCCGTATCATTTCTGTGTCAAATACTTTTAGAATATCAATTAGATAGCTTATATTAAAAGATACTGAAAATTCTTCACCTTGATAGTTAATTTCAACAATCTCTTCAGTTTCTTCTTGTTCTTTATTGTGCGTTGAAAGACGTAACTGAAATTGACTTACATTAATTTTAATTCCTGTACTTTTCTCAGACAATAAAATACATGAACGCTCCAATGCTTTGATTAATTCAACCCTGCCTGCAAATATGACTTTCTCGCCAGGACGTGGGATTACCGTGCGATAATCAGGGAAACGCCCTTCGATTAATTTAGTTGTAAAACTAAGCCCTAAGCTTTCAACTTTTAAATAATTTTTACTAATCTGTAAATTTACGGGACTTGCTTCATTATTTAGCAGCTTGATTAATTCAAAAACACCTTTACGTGGAATAATCACTTCTACAGGTTCGTAATCACCTTCGGTTAGCTCAATTGAGGATGCCCCAAGTTTGTGCCCATCTGTAGCAATTGCGGTGACATTATTCCCATCAATATTAAGCAAAAGCCCATTTAGAAAATAACGGACATCTGAGACCGCCATAGTTTGTTTTACATCTTCTAAAATCTTACGTAAGTCTTTTTTAGGCAAGGTAACATTAGTTGTAAACTCAATATCATCAAGCACAGGAAATTCATCTGTAGGCAAACATTGCAAGGTGAATTTAGAACGCCCACATTTAATTAAAGCACGCGTCCCTTCAATCTCGATATTAACCGTACTTCCCTCTGGTAGGGCTTGTAGAATATCTTGCATTTTTTTAGCAGGTAAAGTTATCTCGCCAGTTTCTAAGGCAATGTGCGGAAAAGAGCAGGAGAGCTCATTATCAATATCTGTTGCAGTTAATAAAATTTCATCTTCAGATGCAATTACGCGCACATTTAATAGAATTTGCAAGGTATTTTTTGAATTAATAACACCAGTTATAGCTTGCAATGGCTGGAGTAATTGCTCGCGTTGAATAGAAAGTTTCATATTTTGCCCTACTTGATTAATAAATATGCGCTATTCTAGCGAAAATAGCTTTATAAATAAAGACGTTAATTTGGATTAGGATTTTATGTCCGCCATCCACTTAAGGGCAGACCTATTAATAAGAATTTTAAAAATAGATATCTAATTAAATTAATACCTTACGTGGTTACTTTAGGTAACTTTTATAAATTAGATTTATAGAAGTTTGCAATATTATTAAAAGCACATCATAGATGCACTTTAAGCACTTAGTTGTTGGCATTTTGGACACCAGAAAGTTGCTCTTTGTCCTAAAACTTTACGTTCAATCAAAGTATTACATACTTTACATTCTTTACCTATCTGACCATATACCGCCAGTTGCTGCACAAAATAACCTGGATTACCATTAGGATTAATGAAGTCTTTTAAAGTTGTGCCACCTTGTTCTATCGATAGTGCCAGCACAATTTTAATATTCTTAACTAACATCTCTATATCTTCAGGAGTTAATTGATTACACGGAGTTTCTGGGTGAATTTTTGTCATAAACAGAGTTTCACTGGCATAAATATTGCCAACACCAACGACTAAAGTTTGATCCATAATTGCAACTTTAATCGCTTTATGTCGATTTTTTAAAGCTCCTTGTAAATAATCACTATTAAAAGCATCTGTTAATGGCTCTGGAGCTAATTTTAATAAATATTCAGGAGTAAAATCAACCGCATAATCTAAAATAAATCCAAACCTCCGCGGATCATGAAAGTGTAAACACAGCTCATCTGCAAACTCAAAAACAACATGATCATGCTTGCGCAAAGGATTTTGGTTTTTATGCTCAATGCGTAAACTCCCAGACATGCCTAAATGCAGAATAATCTTCTTTGTTTTTGTCTTCAAAATAAGATATTTAGCGCGTCTAGACACGCTTAAAATCTTGTGCCCAATTAATTCTTTAGCAAAGGATGGGTTCATTAAATAACGTAATTTTGGTTGTAGTACCTGTATATTAATCAATTTGTTATTAATAATATAAGGCTCTATGCCGCGTTTGGTTATCTCAACCTCTGGAAGTTCTGGCATAAATATCCTATTTTAATACTGGCGTATTACCATTAACTGCTTAATCTGTGCGATTGCTTTAGCGGGATTTAAACTTTTGGGGCAAGTATTCGTGCAATTCATAATTGTATGGCAGCGATAAAGCTTAAATGGATCTTCAAGCTCATCAAGACGCTCTCCAGTATGATCATCACGCGAATCAGCAATAAAGCGATAAGCTTGCAATAAGACCGCAGGACCTAAATAACGCTCGGAATTCCACCAGTAACTTGGGCATGAGGTTGAACAACAGGCACATAAAATACATTCATATAAACCATCAAGCTTGGCGCGGTCAGCTTTAGATTGTAAGCGTTCGCGCGGTGGATTTGGAGTATCTGCTTTAAGCCATGGTTGTACTGAAGCATGCTGCGCATAAAAATGAGTTAAATCAGGAACTAAGTCCTTAATTACTGGCATGTGTGGCAGTGGGTTAATTTTAATCTCACCTGCATCAACATCTTCAATTGCTTTGGTACAAGCTAATGTATTCGTACCGTCAATATTCATGGCGCAAGAACCACAAATACCCTCACGACAAGAGCGGCGCAAGGTAAGAGTTGGATCAATCTCATTTTTTATTTTTAAAAGAGCATCTAAAATCATTGGTCCGCAGCTATCAAGATCCACTTCATAACGATCATAACGTGGATTCTCACCTGTATCTGGATCCCAACGATAAATTCTAAAAACGCGCACATTACTACTAGCATGCTCATCTTTAAAGGTTTTACCTTCTTTTACGATGGAATTTGCGGGTAATTTAAACTCTGCCATAATCTTAATCCTTTTTTAATAAGTGCGCTTCTTAGGTGGGAAATAATCAACCTCATCAGTCAAAGTGTAAGTATGCACAGGGCGATAATCTAAAGTAACCTTTCCTGCCTCATTCACCCAAGAAATAGTATGTTTCATCCACTCATCATGACGATCTTCATAATCTTCTCGTGCATGAGCACCGCGTGATTCTTGGCGGTTATAGGCACTATGAACCGTCGTAATCGCACATCCTAAAAGATTCGCAAGCTCTAAAGTTTCAACTAAATCAGAATTCCAAATCAAGCTCTTATCGATAACTTTTATTTGAGTAAAATCCTTATAAGCCTGATCAATAGCTTCTACACCTGCTTTTAAAGATGCTTCCATCCGAAATACCGCAACATCTGCTTGCATCGCGCGTTGCATTGTATTGCGCAATGTGGCTGTTGGCAGTGTGCCATTGCTATGTCTGATCCGATCAAATCTATCTAAAATATTGGTGATTTGTGCTTGAGGTAAGTCAGCTTGATTCGCATTTGGCTTTAAAATTTCAGCACAGCGATTCGCAGCTGCACGCCCAAAAACAACTAGATCAAGCAATGAGTTTGACCCCAAACGATTCGCACCATGGACAGATACACATGCAGCCTCTCCAATTGCCATCAAGCCTTTAACAACGTGATCAGGGTCTCCATCTTTTAACGTGACAACTTGGGCGTGATAATTAGTTGGAATACCGCCCATATTGTAATGTACCGTTGGAATTACTGGGATAGGCTCTTTTGTTACATCAACATTTGCGAAAATACGCGCACTTTCAGCGATTCCTGGAAGTTTTTCTTTAATTGTTTCAGGGCCTAAATGCTCTAGATGTAAATAAAGATGATCTTTATGCTCACCAACGCCACGCCCTTCGCGGATTTCCATAGTCATCGAGCGTGAGACAACATCGCGCGAGGCTAAATCTTTAGCATTTGGCGCATAACGTTCCATGAAGCGTTCGCCTTGTGAGTTAGTCAAATAACCACCTTCACCGCGCACTCCTTCTGTTATTAAGCAGCCTGCGCCGTAAATTCCAGTAGGGTGAAACTGTATAAATTCCATATCTTGGAGCGGCAAGCCTGCACGTAAAACCATGCCGTTGCCATCTCCCGTACAAGTATGTGCGCTCGTCGCAGAAAAATAGGCACGCCCATAACCACCAGTTGCGAGCACAACCGTTTGCGCACGAAAAACATGAATTGTGCCTTCAGCTAAATTCCATGCGACAACTCCGCGGCATTCTTCATTCTCCATGATTAAATCAAGGGCAAAGTATTCGATAAAAAACTCAGCATTATGTTTTAGAGATTGTTGATAAAGAGTGTGTAACATCGCATGCCCAGTGCGATCAGCTGCGGCACAAGTTCGCTGTGCTTGTCCTTCGCCAAATTTGGTGGTCATTCCTCCAAAAGGGCGTTGATAAATTTTGCCATCGTCTGTGCGTGAAAAGGGTAAGCCTTGATGTTCAAGCTCTAAAACAGCAGGAATAGCCTCGCGACACATATATTCAATCGCATCTTGGTCGCCTAACCAGTCTGAGCCTTTAACGGTATCATACATATGCCACCGCCAATCATCCTCTCCCATATTTCCAAGAGCTGCTGAAATACCACCTTGCGCGGCAACTGTGTGCGAACGGGTTGGGAATACTTTGGTGATGCACGCTGTTTTTAAGCCTTTCTCAGCCATTCCAAACGTTGCACGCAAGCCAGCTCCGCCAGCTCCAACAACGACAACATCATAAGTATGTTCAATAATTTTATAATCTTTATATTGTTCTAATGCCATTTTAAGCTCCTAATCCTGCGCGTAATACAGCAATAATAGACGCAAGGCCTAGCACTGTTAAAATAATTTTCATTGCGATTATCATGCCTATTTTTTTTGCTGATTGTGAAATATAATCTTCTAAAACAACTTGCAAACCCAAGATTGCATGATAAAAGGCGGCACCTAAAAAGGTAATTAATAAAACTAGATTATAAGATTTGCTAATCCATATTTTTACGTTCAAATAATCCATGCCTAATAAACAGGCAAAAGAAAATGCAAACCAGATAAATAAGACCGCTAAAATTATCGCACTAATACGCTGCATCAGCCAGTGATGTGAGCCTGAATGGGCAGAGCCTAACCCTTTAGCCCGCGCAAGCGGAGTTCGTAAATTCATGTAAAATCCTCACTTTTAAATATTTATTTATGCCAATAATTTATATGCTAAAGATATTTTTGTGCTTCTATAAATTAGATTTTTCAAGGCTTAAGATATATCGTTATTAACTAAGATATCCTGCAAGCACTAAAGTTATGGTCAATATAATACTTGTAATTGTAACAATATTAGCTGATTTTTTAGCACTGTTTATATCTAATCCGATGCTTAGATCCCAAAGCAGATGCCGAATCCCATTACAAAAGTGATAGCACGCAGCTGCAGCTCCCGCAATTAAAAAAGGTAAAAAGGCTATGTGAGTTAAGATTACATTCATTTGGGCAAATGCCACAGGCCCACGCGCTAAAGCAACTATCCAGCTGCCAATCACAATTAAGATTAAGATAAAAGCGATGCCAGATGCACGATGTAAAAAACTCATTACTGAACTTGCTTGTAGTTTATAGTCTTGTCCTAACATAAAAGGCGATAAAGGCCTCTTGCTTTGACTCATAAAAATCCCCTTTATTAATAGTTATTAATGTAAATTATCACAATCATAGTCTGAGTTCAAGATATAAGCTTGCAATATGATTGCCGAGCATTATGAACGCATTGATAATTTGTTGCAATGGGCTTATTTTTTGAGCTTATTTTTTGGGATTATTATTTTTGCTTATTTTTTGCTTATTTTTTTTGATACTCAGGTAAGTGTCTAAGCATCTCATAGCCACCAATATTCTCAACATTGGTATAACCCATTAACTCAAGCGTAGCCTTAGCTATTCCAGAGCGGTTGCCTGAACGGCAATAAACTTTTATAGGGCTTGATTTATCTGGATAATAATTCTCTATATTCTCCCGAATAACCTGATAATCAATATTAATTGCATCAGGTAAGTGCCCTGCATTAAACTCACCAACGGTGCGCACGTCGATAAGAATTGTTGATGAAACTGCGTGTTTAGTATCGATATTATTCACC
>BHEQ01000007.1 GCA_003864535.1 Gammaproteobacteria bacterium | reverse complement strand
CTATAAGGTATTAATTTATAATACAACTTCCTGCGCTAGCATTACCTAGATCAAGTCAAACGGTTTTCTCTCAGCCACATAAAGCACCCGTGTGCAGGCTACATTATCAGAAAAAAAATATCTGTCAATCATTCATTCAAGCTTAAATCTATTTCAAAAAATCATGAATCAGACTTTTAATTGTGTCTTGCGCGTTTTCAGCACCTACAATTTCAATAAGTTTTCTATAGTCCTCAATTTCATAACCTGTAAAAATAATAGAAATAACTTTTTCATATTTTCCAGCGATATGTTCATAATTTTCAGGATATGCCCAAAAACAGGTCATACAAAATGCAATATTTTTATTCTCCCAGTTTTTACAATGCTCACATGTCCATGATTTAGCTCTATTTGCAGAGCGGCAAAGAAGCATATATGCCTCAATTTTACGTTCGTCATTCTCGCCACCAATTTCATAAGGGATACGGTGATCTACTTGTAGAAGGCTTTCATCCATACTCTCGTAATAGATAAAGCATTTTGCGCCATATTTATTAATTAGGGCTTGCCTCAAAACCTTAGAAAATGCCGTTCTTCCTGCTGATTTAGATAGGGAATTTTCTATATCGTCAGGATTTCCAAATTTATAAGCAGCAATTTTCCTGCCATCATTTCCTTCAATGCTATATGTGATTAAAGGAATCCCATATTCCCTAACATCACGAATAGCCCTTGGAGGGTGATTGTATCCATAGATATCTTTCAATTCTTGAGAGCTGATGCAGCCATGCTCTAGAATATGTTGAATTACTGTTCGAGGGCGCTTAGCTTCTATAGAGTTTAACAACGTCAAAAACTCTTTTGTGTATTCGCTCATACAAAACCATCTAGTAAAGTTAATTGTTCTGGCAAAGTATCAATACATTTACTTAGATTTTTGCTTATATATAAAGACTCATAAGTAATATGCCTCTTTCCAAGTAAAGTTGCTTGTGTAGATATTCCAGCATTTAGTAATATTTTGTTGCAATTTAGCTGCTTTGGCAATTCTTTACCATATTCTTTTCCACCACACTCACCGTCATAACTGATCAAATAATCCACATTTTTTCGATTTAACGTTTCTATTGCATCGGCAAATTCTTTAAAATCTACACCAGAAAAATAACGATTGTCCCTTACATTGCTTACGCCTTGATATGGCGGATCCATATAAACTAAATCACCTTGTCTCGCCATATCAAAAATTTCTCGATAATCCGTTACACTAAAGGACGTATTTCCTTTAAGCAAACAGGATATAGCATAAACATTCTTTTCAATATTCTTTGGGTTTGTTCCATGACGGCGCTTATCTGGGGATTGATTAAAATTACCACTTTTTCCATATCTAACCGCACCTTTTACGCATCTAGCTAAAAGATACAGCATGTTTTCTGGGCTTTGATTGCCATCATTAAAATCTGATCGTATATGGTTAAAATGCTCAATATGACCATCACTAAAATTGAATTGTTGCTCCCAAACAGACTTGTAATTTTCAATTAAATCAGATGGTTCTTCAATTGCACACTGTAATAAATTCACAAGTGGTGCATTTAAGTCGTTTATATGATAACGATTGGCTCGTCTTTCATGCGCAACAGCCATGGTTATTGCCGCCATACCAGAAAAAGGCTCAATTAACCGATCAAATGATTTAGACATATATCGTAGAATTTTAGGGGCGAGTATGCGTTTTGAACCTTGATATTGCACAATATGTGGTACTTTTCCATTCATAATTTTTTATCCTTTTGATGATTTTAATAACAAAAGTTGTTGATTATTTGATAATGGTGTACTTTCAAAGTCATGATTTTTTAGGGTACTTATCGCGTGACTCACCATGATTCTCCTGAATAAATACGTTAATGTTAGTACACGCGACCAACAAAGGATAGTGTTATTTTACTTATGCCCGTTTCTATAAATATACGAATATAAAGCTATCCATTAAGCTAAAAATCTACTAAAATTCGGTCGTTTTAACCATATATTTTATAAGGCGAGCACATGTCAGCACAACCACAATTTAAGCGCATACTTTTAAAACTAAGCGGTGAAGCATTAATGGGGGATGGTGATTATGGAATTGATCCCAATACTATTGGGCGTATCGCCGATGAGATTAAAGCCGTTCAAGCCACAGGCGTTGAAATTGGCGTTGTTATTGGTGGCGGTAATATCTTCCGCGGAGCTGGACTTGCGCAAGAGGGAATGGATCGCGTCACTGGTGATCATATGGGCATGCTTGCAACTGTTATCAATTCGCTTGCGCTGCAAGATGCGTTAGAGCGTCGCGATGTTTTTGTGCGGGTTATGAGCGCCATTCGGATTAATGAAGTCTGTGAAGATTATCTCCGCCGCCGCGCTATTCGCCATTTAGAGAAAAAACGCGTGACGATTTTTGCAGCAGGCACAGGCAATCCATTTTTCACAACTGATTCAGCCGCAGCTTTGCGCGCCATTGAAGTTTGTGCAGATGTTATGCTTAAAGCTACTAAAGTTGATGGAATTTATACCGCTGATCCAAAGAAAGATCCAACCGCAACGCGCTATGATCATATTACTTACCAAGAAGCGTTAAATAAAAACTTAGGCGTGATGGATCAAACTGCGATGGTGATGTGTAAAGAAAATAATCTACCAATTAAAGTATTTAATATCTTTAATCCTGGCGACTTTATGCGCGTTGTTTGTGGTGAGAATATCGGCACAACCGTCACCCACTAATTAATTTCAACATTTAACTATTTATATTTGATTATTTTAGAGAACAACTTAGAGAGTAATACTATGATTAATAATATTAAAAAAGATTCAGATACACGAATGAGTAAGTCAATTGAAAGCCTGCGCCAAGATTTAGTTAAACTGCGTACGGGTCGGGCAAGTACTAGTTTATTAGATCATATTGAGGTTTTAAATTATGGGGTGTTAGTGCCATTATCCCAAGTTGCTAATATCAATGTGGTTGATTCAAGAACTATTGGAGTGACTCCTTGGGAAAAAAACATGGTTGGGCCTATTGAAAAAGCGATCATGCAAAGTGATCTAGGTTTAAATCCAGCCACTAATGGGATGATGATTCGTGTGCCATTACCACCTTTAACTGAAGATCGGCGCAAAGACATGGTGAAAATCGTCCGTTCAGAAGGTGAGGCTGCAAAAGTATCTGTGCGCAATATTCGCCGTGATGCGAATACTAAATTTAAAGATCTCCTCAAAGATAAATCTATCTCTGAAGATGATGCAAAACGTGCGGAAGATGATACGCAAAAACTTACCGATAAAGCGATAGCTGAGATTGATAAAATTTTAAGTAATAAAGAAGCTGAAGTGATGGAAGTATAATTAAGGTTATATCAAATGCTTAAGACTTCAGATGATAATAAAAGTAATGATCAACATAAGTGTCAGCACGTTGCCATTATTATGGATGGCAATGGGCGCTGGGCTAAAAAACGCCATTTACCGCGCTTTATGGGGCATAAAGAAGGTGCTAAAGCTGTTAAGCGCATTGTGATTGCCGCACAAAAATCTGGGATTGCCGCGTTAACACTGTATGCATTTTCTGCAGAAAACTGGCGTAGACCTGCAAGTGAGGTCAGTTTTTTGATGGAATTACTCTATAAAACAATTGAGCGTGAATTTACCGAGCTTATCAATGAAAATGTACGCTTGTCGTTTATTGGAAACTGGCAGGTTTTGCCTGAAAAATTAGTCGCTAAAATCATCAAAATTACGACAGATTCAGCGGCAAATAGTGGCTTACATTTGCTGATCGCTCTCAATTATGGTGCTCAGCAAGAAATCCTTGCCGCAGCTAAAGATCTTGCGCGTAAATATCAACAAGGTGACTTAAACCTTGAAGACATTAATGAGGATGATTTTGCCAAAAAACTTGCACTTGCGGACGCGCCACCAGTTGACTTATTAATCCGAACTAGCGGTGAGATTCGCTTAAGTAATTTTCTACTTTGGCAAATTGCCTATGCTGAATTATATTTCACCGATGTTTTATGGCCTGACTTTAGCGAAGATGATTTTAATGTAGCTCTGGCACAATTTAGCTTAAGAAAACGGCGTTATGGTGGTTTATAGGATGGATTTTAATTTATAGAAGTCCCTAAAAATATAAGCTAACATCATCTAATCTAAATAAATTAAATATAGAAAAGGAAAATTTAAATGAAGCAAAGAATTATCACAGGCTTAATCATGGTTTTTGTTGCATTGATGAGCATTATTTATCTGCCAACACTATATTTTTCGATAAGTTTAGCTCTAGTGTGTTTTGTTGGGATCTCTGAATGGGATAGCTTGATTGATCTATCTAAAAGTGAAAGCACTAAGTTTAACTCCATATTTTGGCTGATTATTGGGATAGCTTTTGGATTTAGTTATCACTCAACTGATCTAATACCGCCTATTGCTATCTATTTCTTGATGATAATGAGTGTGTTTTGGCTTGCAATGCCACTTATTTTAAGCGTATATGCAAAATCACCACTTGCTTGTTTAACTTATAAGTTAAGCTTAGTAATATTAAGTATCTTGACATTACTTGCATTTATATTAGCTCTATCTATTTTGCATGGCAAGCATTGGGCTTGGGTTATTTTATTAATCACGCTAGTTGCTGGGGCTGATAGCATGGCTTATTTTGTTGGGCGCAAAATTGGTAAACGTAAACTTGCTCCAAGCATATCTCCGGGTAAATCCATCGAAGGAGCGTTAGCTGGCATTAGCAGCGGCTTAATTATCGCTATTATTGCCGCGTTTTGGATAGATATGAATATACTGCAAACCCTTGGATTTATTATTTTATGTGGGATTATGGTGATTATTTCAATCTGTGGAGATTTATTTGAGAGCTTAATTAAGCGGCATCGTGGTGTTAAAGATTCAGGGACAATTCTTCCAGGGCATGGCGGCGTGCTTGATCGCATTGATGCTTTAACTGCAGCAGCACCATTATTTGTCTGCGGATTATTTTTATTGGGAATTTTTTAATAAGATTATATCCAAAAAGGTATGATGCTACATATTTTATTTTGACATTTTATCTTGTAACTAGACATTAAGGAAAAGGCAACACATGAAAATTAAAGGCGTTTATATTTGTAACACAGAATTTTTACCAGGTTATAGCATCACCAATCATTTAGGCTTAGTTCAAGGCTCAACCGTTCGCGCCAAACATGTAGGCCGCGATATGATGGCGGGTTTAAAAAATATCTTTGGTGGTGAATTAAAAGGTTACACCGAACTTCTAGAAGAATCACGGAGTGAAGCGACCTCACGCATGGTTGATCAAGCAATAGCAGTGGGTGCTAATGCGGTAATTAATGTCCGGTATAGCACCTCAAGTATCGCAGCTGGTGCTGCTGAAATATTTGCATACGGCACCGCAATTACTTTGGTGAAGGATGAATAATGGAAGTATTAATCAATTTAGCTGGCATAAGTTTATTTATCCTTTTGCTTATGTCAGGGTTTATTATTGGTAAGATTCTTGAGAAGAGGCATTTCTCGTCCATTGTTGCTCGCGAGCTAAAATATCAACATATTCTTATATTCGCTAATCGCCGTCCGCCTGAGATGCTTAAAGGGCAAGATTTTAATATGGTTAATGGATCTGTAGTTATTTCCAGTGATTATTTTAAAAGCTTTCTAGCAAGCTTTTATAATTTAATTGGTGGACGACTGAAGAGTTTTGAGCCACTTTTGGATCGTGGACGGCGCGAATCTATTCTAAGAATGAAAGAGCAAGCGGCGCAATGTGGTGCGAACATGATCTTTAATGTGCGTTTTGAAACGGCAAACCTTAATAATTCTTATGCTAAGAAGGGCAACATGATGTGTGCAGAATTTTTTGCATATGGCACCGCCTTTATTGTACCTAAATAATGACGTATACAAATCCACCTGTTCCACATGATGTCAATGTATCATCAGGTGGATTTATGCTTGATTTTATAAAGAATTTTCTCATGCTGATAGGCATTATTATAATTTTTATAGTGGTGATTTTTTTGGGTACGCGTTATCTTGCAAAATATATTCCTTTTCGCTATGAGAAAGAATTGGCAAAATCAATACTCACAAAAAATATATTAACTGGGGATCAACTAGTTAAGCAGGATTACCTCGAAAATCTAAGCACTAAATTAGTTCAAACTATGGCTCTGCCAGATGATATGAACATAGAAATGCATCTATTAAGCTTGCCTGATTTTCGTAAACTTACTTCAAATGAAAATGATAATGGACTAAATGCATTTACAATGATCGGTGGGAATATCTATATTAGTGAAGTTTTATTATGTGTTTTAAACAGCGAAAATGGCTTATCTATGATAATAGCGCATGAGATTGCACATGTTAAACATCGCGATGTAATTAGTCATTTGGGAGCAAACGTAATTAGTCGTTTAACTTTAGCTTTGATTTTAGGAAGTGATATCACTTTATTAGGCAATCAAATGTCGGTTGATTTAATGAGTGGGCAATTCTCACAACGCCAAGAACACGCCGCAGATTTATTCGCATTAAATAGCCTAAAACAACATTATGGGCATACATTTGGGGCTGATGATTTTTTCAAACAAATATCCTCAGATCAAGAATCAGATAAAATTGTTTCAACATGGTTTAGTTCGCATCCAAATACTAAGGATAGAATTGATAAAATTGAGAGCTACACTCAAAAAAATTATCCAAAAAATAAAACAAACCCTGTATTAGTTGCTATTCCTGATTTTGTCAAAAAAAACTGTAAGTAGATTATGTAAGGAAAATTATGAAAAATATTTCTATATTAGGTGCAACAGGGTCAATTGGGGCAAGTACTCTAAACGTTATACGTCAAAATCCTGATTTATTTAAGGTTCACTCTTTGGTTGCTAATTCAAATGTGCTTAAAATGCTGGAGATTTGTCTCGAGTTTAAGCCTGAATTTGTTGTATTTGATAATATGTTTGCCGCAAAATCATTTACGGATGAGATCAGCAAAACGCCGCAAAAAGTAACCGTTTTAAGTGGTTATCATCATATAAATGAGGTCGCAACTCATCCTGATGTCGATATTGTGGTTGCCGCAATTGTAGGCTCACAAGGTTTGCATTCAGCTCTTGCTGCGGTTAAAGCCTCAAAAACTGTACTTTTAGCAAATAAAGAAGCTCTAGTAATGGGTGGGACTTTATTTATGGACGCGGTTAAAACCCACAATGCAACTTTATTACCGCTTGATAGCGAGCATAATGCGCTGTTTCAGTGTCTACCTAAAGATGCTGCGGGGCGAGCTACAAGTGCTGGCGTGAGTAAATTAATCCTCACCGCCTCAGGTGGACCTTTTCGCAAGCATAGTCTTAAGCAGATGCAAAATGTCACTTTAGATGAAGCGTTAAAACATCCAAATTGGGCGATGGGCGCAAAAGTTACTTTAGATTCAGCCAGCCTTATGAATAAGGGCTTAGAGTTAATTGAAGCACATTTTTTGTTTGATATGCGTGCAGATAAACTAGAAGTATTAGTCCATCCACAAAGCATAGTCCATTCATTAGTCCAGTATGAAGATGGCTCTTTTTTAGCGCAATTGGGTGAACCTGATATGTGTATCCCGATTGCATATGCATTGGGTTATCCAAAGCGGATTGCCTCAAGTGCAAAAACGCTTGATTTAAGTAAAATAGCGACACTTACATTTGAAGAGCCTGATTTGGTGAAATTTCCATGTTTAGCATATGCTTTTGAGTGTTTAAAAGTTGGTAAAAGTAGCTTTACAACCTTAAATGCTGCGAATGAAATTGCGGTAGAGGCGTTGTTAAATAAACAAATTTTATTTAAAGATGTGCCTATACTGATTGATAAAACACTTACTCATTTTAGTAGCCAAGATTTAAATAATATTGATGAATTATTGGAGTTTGATCAGCAAGTACGTGCGTATACGCATAGCTTGATATGATTTTTTAGATATAATTTATAAATATGATTTTTTTAAAAGGATTGAAAATGTCTGTTATTTCTGTATCTGCTATAAAATCAGCAGCTAGCCTGCCACCAAAACCCAAGTTTGCCTTATTTGCCTTAGCGTTTCGTCCTTTTTATCTATTAGCTGCAACTTTTGCTATTGTGAGTATTTTATTGTGGCTGTTATTTTATATTCATCAAGTCCGCCTGCATAATTTATTGCCTAATTTAGCTTATGGTTATGTCTGGCACGCTCATGAGATGATCTTTGGTTTTGGGTTTACGGTCATTATTGGCTTTTTATTTACCGCAGGTAAAACATGGACGGGGCTCCAAACTCCACGTGGTTGGTTGCTAGGGATGTTATGCTTGTTGTGGTTATGCGCACGCATTGCAAATTTAATTGCGAGCCAAAAGATTGCGTTAATTAGTGATGCTGCATTTGAGCTTAGCTCACTTGTGTTATTTGCCAATGTAATTTTTAGAGCCAAAAATAAAAACAATTATAAATTTCTGATCATTCTTACAGCATTTGTCATATTAGATGCGAGCAGCCATTTAGCGTTAATGGGAATATTGCCCGTTAATATAATGTCGCCAATTTATCTGGGATTGTATCTGATAATTTTAGTCGTTTGCATTATGTCGAGCCGTATCATACCTATGTTTACCAGAAATACATTTCCAAATATAGGCACAAGCAACCAACCAATATACGCACAAGCAGCTATTGGCAGTTATATTGTCGCAATTATAGCCATGTTTCTACCGATACCAAATGCGATACAGGCAGGTTTACTCATAATATCTGGAGTTATTCATGCACTTATGCTGTTTAAATGGCGCGGTTATAAAACATTTTCTAACCCACTTGTATGGATCTTGCATGTATCGTATCTTTGGATTGTGCTTGGTCTTTGGCTGCAAGCTGCGGCTTTATTTGATTTGACCACTGTAAGTATCGCCCGTCATGCACTTGGAGTTGGGGCAATGTCGGGGATGATTTTGGGGATGATGACAAGAACGGCATTGGGGCATACAGGTTCTGCCTTGCAAGTAGGAAAAATGGAAACTATTGCTTATATTTTTCTTCATTTAGGTGCGTTTTTTCGGGTAATTATGCCAATTTTATTACCGAACGTAAAATATTCGATTTGGATGGACTTAGCGGGTACTTTTTGGATCTTAGCATTTTTACTTTATCTGATAAAATACACCCCTAAACTTATCCGTGCACGCGCAGATGGTAAAGAGGGCTAGCACTGGAATCTAGAATTTAAATATTAGCAAGCTAAGCTTTACTTGTTAATATTTATTTAAAAATGATCATGAAAGATAAATATTTGGAAAATATCAGTATAATTAAATATTATCAATTATCAATTATCAAAATATCAAATTTAATTAAATATATATAGGAATAAAAATGTTACATGCGCTTTGGTCTGTATTAGGATTTCTTATCCTGATTATTATATTGGTTGGTTTTCATGAGTTTGGGCATTTTTATGCCGCTCGCAAACTTGGCTTTAAGGTTTTAAAATTCAGTATTGGCTTTGGTAAGCCATTATTCACGAGAACAGGTAAAGATGGCTGTCAATATATTTTAGGGGCGATTCCTTTAGGTGGCTTTGTCGCGATGCTTGATGAGCGCGAGGGCAATGTTCCAGAAGATCAAAAACATCTTACCTTTAATGCGCAGCCTATTTGGAAGCGTTTTATTGTTGTGGCAGCGGGTCCTTTTGCAAATGCACTCCTGGCTTTTATTTTATTATTTGGCTTGTATCTATATGGTATTCCAGGTTTAAGTACCCAAATTGCGAAACCAGCTTTAGGGACACCTTTTGCCCAAGCTCAGCTCCAGAAAGGGGATAAAATTTTAAGTGTTGATGGGCGGAGTGTTACCAGCTATCAAGAATTAATAGTCACCTTAATTGATAAATTAGGTGATGGCAAAGCAGATTTGATCATTCAAAGAGGGACAACTGAGCTCCAAAAAACCTTAGATATTGGTAATCCTCTAGTTCTTGCTGGCGATACTAATCTTGAAGAACTCTTAGGTTTACATCCTGATCTTCCTAATTATATACCTATTATTGGTGAGATTGGGGTTGATTCTCCAGCATTTAAAGCAGGACTTAAGAGAGATGATCATGTTATGGCGATTAATCATCAAAAAGTTGATGATTTTAGAGAAATTAGTACACTCCTTCAAAAAAATGGAGATAAGACGGCACTATTTAGTATTATTCGAGATAATCAAGCTTTAGATCTAAATATTGATCCAATTAAAAATGAAAAAAATTCTTGGATAATAGGTGTTGGTTTATCCATGAAAGGGATTGATGAGAAAGCCTTTGAAAGAGCAATTGCCGAGATAAGAATAACCGAGCGTTTTTCTATAGCTGGAAGTGCACAAAAGGCATTTTGGCAAACTGCTGATTATGGAATGTTAGTCTTTAAAATGATCGCGAGAATGTTTAAAGGTGAGGTTAAAATTAGCGCGATGAGCGGACCTTTGTCCATTGCAGATATTGCAGGACAAGCTCTTGTAAGTAGTTTGGTAAGTTTTATAAGCCTTATTGCAATTTTCAGCATCAATATAGGCGCTATGAATTTGATTCCTATTCCTGTTTTAGATGGAGGGCGTTTAGTAGGTTTTGTTATTGAAGGAATTAGTAAAGCTTTTAAGATTAAACTCTCAGAAAAATTAGGCACATTAACGTTACAATTAGGTGCGGTAATCATGTTTGCATTTATGGGCATGGTTATATTTTATGATCTGTTTAAATATATACTTAAAATATATAGTTAATTTTAGGGAACATCTAGCTACTTAGCAGCTAAAGAAGGTTCACCCAAACCCTAAGCGCCATTAAGTTAAGGTTTCTCACTTAAATCTCCCCTTCGCAGGAAATACTCCGTGTTGTGGGACTTTTAAAATCCTTAACTTAATACAACAATTTTTATAAATAAAAAACATATCATTAATTATTTAAGGAAACAAAGCATGAAGAATCAAAGAATTATGGAGTTTATGGTTGGGCTATTTGTTTTGGGAGCGCTAGCATCATTTTTTTGGATGACCTTTAACGTAACCGCGAATGAAGGCGGTAATGACAGTAAAATTATTAAAATAACAGCAACATTTAATAATGTTGGTTCACTTAAAGTTAAAGCACCTGTAGTTATTAGTGGGGTTAGAGTTGGGAGAATTAGTTCTATTAATCTTGATAAAAATAGCTTACAAGCTATCGTGAGTATTAATTTGAATGCAAGTATCGGCATTCCAAATGATAGCAATGCGGTAATCCAAACCTCAGGTTTAGTTGGCGAGCAATATATTGCTTTAAAACCAGGCGGTTCTGACAAAGATTTTGTAAATGGCGACCAGATAAAAATCACTCAAGATGCATTGGTGATTGAAGAGCTTATCGGTAAGTTTTTGACCTCAATGGGAAGCAGTTCTCATGATAAGCCATAAAACGCTCAGCTCTTAAATGGAAGTTACCGCCTTTATTTTAAAGAAAACGCCTTTTAGGGAATCAGGTTGGATTTTGACGCTCTTTTGTGCTGTCCACGGTAAAATTAACGCGCTGTGGCGTAACAGTTCCAAAAACAGCCCAAGTGTGGAGCTATTTAACTTATATAGATTAGTTTTAAAAGAGGGTAGCCTTGGCGGTAGCTTTAGTAATGGTAAACATTATCCTGCGGATGAGCTTTTTTTTGTACAAGATATTGAGCAGGTAAAGTTTATCAACTTACACGGCGATCCTATTTGGATTGCGTATTATATGAATGAGTTATTGCTATATTTATTCCCTAAAAACATGCCTGATGCGAGCTTATTTAATGCTTATCAAGGCACACTTTTGGTATTACAAAGTAGTGAGATAATTCTTCCTGAAACCCAATTTGCCCTAAGAATTTTTGAAATGCGCCTGCTTGATTTTATTGGGATATTACCTGATTTTTCTTTAATTAAAGCGCATAAAGCCGCTAAAGCATATTACTTAAGCGCAGAACAAGGCGTTGTTGCAGATATAGCTTTACTTAAAGATGCGCAAACGGGGATTAGCAGCGCATATTTAACGCTTCCAGCTGATTTTTTTACTGCATTTCAATGCTTTGAGGACTTCGCTCAAGATGCATATCAACCACATTTAAAAATGCTTAAGAAAATAAATAGCTTTTTAATAAAGCACTTACTCGCAGGAAGAGAGCTTAAATCAAAACAAATGTATCAAAAACTCAAGCAAAAAATCTAAGGGTCATCTATAAATTGCTTTTTTTTTGCATTATACGATCTTGTTAAAATGCTCATTTACATATGTAAACTGCGCTTTTAACAAAATCGCAAGAAGCCCATGCAGGCTGCAAGCCATGCAAGCTATGCAGCTTATGAAAAAGTATCCGTGCACTCACTATTAATCATCAAAATGCGTGATTCATTTTTAGCTAAGATAAAATTAATCTGGGCAAATGCAGGTTGGTAATCTCCTGTTTTTTGGATATCAATATAAATATGAGTATGATCTGCATGCATTGTCCATGTTAATTGAAGAGATCCTCCTGTTTTCCAAGCGTTAGAAATACCATCATCTTCAAAATGTTTACCTGTACTAATGCTATTATCTTGCATCGGGAAAACTTGAAAAATACGCACATCATCTTGATTTTGATCAACAAAACCAATACGTTTGGAGAGCGGTAAAATACTCCCAGCCCGCACTAATAAAGGTAGGCGTTCAAGTGGAGCATCTAAAGTTATACTTTGTCCGCCTGCAAACCATTGATGCGTGTAATAACAATACCAACCTTGCGTATTATCAGGAAGATAAACACAGCGTTTGCGCGATCCTTGCTCTACGACACTTGCCACTAAAATATCTTTCCCAATTAAGAAATCATCATTTTCTGCAAAAGTTTTTGGATCATGTTCATGATCTAAAAAAGTTGGGCGTAGCATCGGTTCATCATCAATATGTGCTTGCCAAAGTATATTATAAAAATACGGGAGCAATTGATAACGAATTTGGAGGGCAGCACGAATAAGAGGCGTAATCGCAGGATACATCCATGGCTCGTTTACGCTTTTATCATCGTTCCATGAGTGAATGGTAAAACGTGGGTGCATCACCCCGTTTTGAACCCAGCGCACAAATAATTCAGGATCAGGTTTATTCCCTGCAAATCCACCGACATCATGCCCAACATTATACAATCCTGAAATACTCATGCCAACACCCATACGCGTGTTATAGCGCAGCGTTTGCCAATTAGTCCGATTATCTCCAGACCACGTTTGGACATAACGTTGCATTCCAGCACAGCCTGAGCGTGAAATTAAATACGGGCGTAAGTTAGGCGCAAATCTCTGCTGCGCCTCAAAAGATGCACGCATCATAAGGAGCGGCATGAGCGGACGAATTAGCTTGATCGCAATTGGTTTACCAAAACCATGGCAACGTGCATTTTTATCCCAAATCTCATATTCATTATTATCATTCCACGTTGCATCTATACCTTTTTCAAGCAATTGCGTGGTGACATTATCCTGCCACCATGTGATCGTTTTAGGATTAGTGAAATCTAAATGTGAGCCATCATCATCCCAAAATATAGATATTTCGGGTTTGTCATATTCACTGTCAGATATAAATAATCCCGCTTCAGAAACTTCTTTATATTTGGGGTGATCATGCAATAAACAAGGCTTTATATTCGCAGCTAATTTGATGCCCGCGTGGTGAAAGGATGAGCTTAAACTAAGTATATCGGGTACTTTTTGTGTATTCCAATGAAAAACATAGCGTTTAGTTCCAATTGAGGTATAACCTGAAGATAATTGGAATGAATCACACGCAATATGATGCTCTTGGCATAGCTTAATAAACTGTTGTAATTGAACCTGAGCATCTGGTGCATCAGTATAACTCATAGTTGAGCCGCTATAGCCTAAGCTCCATTTAGGACTAAAAATAGTTTTACCTGTTAGTCTTACAAAAGCTTTTGTAGTCTCAAGCACGGATGGTTCACGCGTGCCTACAAAAAAGTAATAATTAAGATCGCCAGCTTCAGCGGTATATTTACGATAGGGTAGATGATAATTATCCAGCTCATTCCCAAGATCAATCATGCAAGTTGCTAAATTATCATAAAATATGCCAAAACTTATGTTATTGCGCCGTGTGATGGTAAAAGGCCAATGTTTATATAAAGGATCTGTTGTTGCTGCGTTATAACCCATTGCATCAAGGTTGCGCATCTCATAACGCTTGCCTTCTCGATTTAAATCGCCTGCTTTTTCGCCCAAGCCATAATATTGATCATTAAGCTCACGCTGCATAAAATGTGCCGATTGCGTATCTGTTACGCCTACACAATACGCGCCTGTTTTGCGATCATTAGCTAGAAACTGCCAAGCATCAAGTGGATTTTTACGATAAAACCACTCTAAATATAAAGGTTGATGAATCACAACTTTTAAATGTGTTGTTGCTAAACTTATTTGTCCATTTATTTGCTCAAAGATAAAAGCTGGGCAGGAAAATCCTTCTAAACTTGTGCGCTTACGTCCCTCAAATGGCACGTCTATGGTTTGATTATTTAAAACTGGTGCTATCGACCATGTTCGATCTAATTCTAGAGTTTCATTTTTCTTGATAAGGATACGTATCAAGTTATTTTCAAGCACAGAAACACAAAAGTGATGTGGCTTTTTATCTGCATTAGTATCAAGAACAAGAGTAACTCCATGTTCTGTTTTTTCTAAAAGTGTCCAATTTTTTAGTGTTTTCATAAATTAATATCCAAAATAAGTAGGGAGCCACATAGAAATTGAAGGCACAAAAATAATTAAGATTAACGCTAAAACTATTGCTATATAAAATGGCAATAATGGCTTGATCACTTTATCAATTGAAACCCCACCAACTGAGCAGCCAATAAATAAAGCACTCCCAACAGGCGGTGTACAAATACCTATACATAGATTAAACGTCATCATTACTCCAAAATGAATTGGGTCCATCCCAAGCTCTGTGACTGCGATTGGAAAGAAAATTGGTGTGAAAATTAAAATAGCTGGGGTCATATCCATAAAAAAGCCAACCACTAAAAAGACTAAATTAATAATCAATAAGATGATGATAGGATTATCTGAAACAGTCATTAAGCCATTACTTATCGCATCAGGAATATCTGCAAAAACCATTGCATAACTCATTCCCATCGACACCCCAATCAAGAGCATAACTATGGATGTCACTATCGATGACTCTAAAATAATACTAGGTAAATCTTTAAGAGATAATTCTTTATAAGCAAAAGTTAAGGCTAAACAATATACAACCGCAATTGCCGAGGCCTCAGTTGGAGTACACCAGCCTTTTAAAATACTCCCCATGATGATAACAATTAACATAAGTGCTGGAATTGCACGTACAAAATGAAAGGTAAAATCAGCAAATGTAGGTTTATTTAAATTGCGATAGCCTTTTTTATATGCAATAAAAGCAGCGACAAGCATTAAAGAAAAACCCCATAAAAATCCTGGCAAATAACCAGCCAAAAACAACGCAGAAACTGATGTTCCACCAGATACAAGCGAATACACAATAAACGTGTTTGACGGTGGGATAAGCAAGCCTACAGGAGCTGAGGCAATATTTACCGCCGCTGAGAATGCTGGGTCATAACCTTCTTTTTTCTGCAAAGGTGCCATAATTCCACCAACAGCAGCGGCAGATGCGACCGCTGAGCCTGAAAGTGAGCCGAACATCATATTAGCGAGAATATTGCAATGTGCTAAAGGTCCTGGCAAGCGTCCGCCTAATACTTTCGCAAAGTTAATTAAACGAATAGCTAATCCACCGCGATTCATAATATTACCTGCTAGAATAAAAAATGGAATAGCCAATAATCCAAAGCTATCAAGCCCTGATGCCATTTTTTGAGCTAGCGTCATTAAAGCTGAGGCAAAGGCAATATCTGTCGCAATTAACAAGGTTGCGATAGAGGCTAAGCCTATAGAATAACAAATGGGTAAACCAATAAATAATAGAAAGAAAAATGTACCAAATAATACGATTAACGCAGTCCAATCCATGATTAAGCCTCCTCTTTTTTAGAAATTAATCTATTGCAAAATAATCCAAATAGATCATAAAAACTATAAAATGCAATTGCAACACCATTAAATGGAATTGCAATATAAATAATCCACATTGGGATTTGCATAACAGGTGAAAGCTGCCCTTGAGTTTTAAGCATCGCCATACCACCACCATAAATCATTATCGAAGCTGAAAAACCAATCACTAATAGATGAATAATTATATTTGAGAGTAATTTTTTGTGCCCGCTGAGTTTACCGGTGAATAAATCTATCGCTAAATGGCGTCCCTGCCCATGCCCAAGTGCGGCACCAAATAATCCTACCCAAATAAACATAAAACGCGCCGCTTCATCTGTAAAGGTACTGGTTATACTAAGCCAACGCGCGAGCACTTGCCAGATTACACAGAATAAGAGGACAATAAAAATAAAGATTGTAAGCTTGGAAAGTACAAAGTCTAATATTTGTCGAATCAATCGCATAAAACATCCTTCATTTATAATAAAATTATAATCTAAATTAAATATTAGTAACTATTGGTATACCAAAAAGAGCCTATTATTTGTTTGCTTAATAAATTTAGCAAGCATCTTTTTTAATAAAATTTAATAAATACGCTTAACCCGACTTAAATCAATTATTTATCTAATTTAAATGATTTCAATGCCTATTGTATAAAATATATACTTGACTATTTTATGTAAGCCAGCTTTAATCTAGGTGCAATTTGGTCAACCAAAAATCTAAGCCATTTTGATTTATGCTTTATTCTAATTTAACTTAACCTCAATATATTTATATACATGCATATATACATGTTTATTTATATATATAGCTACTTAATAAGGACTTATTATAATGTTAAAAAACAAATCTTTTCTTAATAAAACAAATACAATAATTAGAGCAATGGCGCTAACAGGGCTGCTAATGAGCGCGTCTTTAATGAGTAGTGCCAGTGCTGCAATTAATATGAAGCTAAGCCATAATCACGGCAAGGATCACCCCGTGCATAAAGCGATGCAACTCTTTGCTGATCGCGCTAAAGAGTTATCTAATGGTGATTTAAATATTCGCCTGTATCCTGATGCCTCTTTAGGTAATCAAAAAGATTCTTTAGAGCAAGTTCAAAATGGCGCAATCGCGCTAGCTAAATCAAATGCTGCCGAATTAGAAGCGTTCCATCCTGCTTATGGCGCATTTAATTATCCGTATATTTTTAAAGATCGCGAACATTATTACAAAGTATTACAAGGTGATATTGGTATGGAGATCTTAAATTCATCTAAAGATGTTGGATTTATTGGCGTTGCTTATTATGATGGCGGAGCGCGGAGTTTTTATGCGAAAAAACCGATCCTCTCACCTGAAGATTTAAAAGGCATGAAAGTACGCGTTCAACCAAGCCCTACAGCGGTTGAAATGGTTAAATTATTAGGCGCAAACCCAACACCTCTTTCTTATGGAGAGCTTTATACTGCGCTCCAACAAGGCGTTGTTGATGCTGCGGAAAATAACTTCACCGCTTTAACTTTATCGCGCCATGGTGAGGTTACTAAGTTTTTTAGTCTGGATGAGCATACGATGATTCCTGATATTTTAGTAATTTCAACTAAAGTATGGGATAAATTAACTCCTGAAAATCAACAAGCAATCAGACAAGCAGGCGCAGAATCAACTATAAAAATGAAAGAATTATGGACTATTGCAGAAAATGAAGAGTTTTTAAAAGCAGATGCCATGGGTGTTGAAAGGGTTGAAGTTGATAAAAAACCCTTCCAAGAAGCAGTGAAACCAATGTTCGAAACTCTAAAAACTAGCAATCCAGACACATATAATGTGATCGAAAGAATGCGTGCGTTAGCTGAGTAATTTTTTTAATTATTTAGCATAAACCTAAGCTTACCCTTCCAGAAGGAGGGGTTTGCTAGCTATAATAATTAACCTAAACAATTATGTTAATTATTATAGTGTGTTCTTAAAATTACCGAGCAAATCTAATTTATGCCAAATTCTAAGCGTTTATATCAAAAAATAGGTCAACAACTTAAAAATCAGATTCTAGCTGGGACTTATCCTATTGGAAGTAGATTATTGCCGGAGCGTGAGATCGCGGAACAATTTAAGGTGAGCCGCACTCTAATTCGTGAAGCTTTAATTATGCTTGAATTAGAAGGGCTTATCAATATTAAAAAAGGTTCTGGCGTATATATTATCAAGCTCCCAAGTTTAAATAATTCACAGAATAATTTAATAGAAAATAATTCTTTGGGATTAAATGAAGAAGATTATGGACCTTTTGAAGTATTACAAGCACGCCAAATTATTGAAAGCTCGATTGCCGCGGCTGCTGCAACTCAAGTAACTAAAGCTGATATTGCGGAGATGCGCAAAGTTCTTTTAGATGAAAAACAAGCAATTTTAGCAGGTGGAACAGGAGAAGAGAATGATCAGCGTTTTCATTATCTAATCGCCAGAGCCACTCAAAATGAAATGATGCTCGAAATTCTTGAGAAAATGTGGCGCGTGCGTATTAATAGCCCAATGTGGGTCAAACTTCATGAGCATATTGAAGATAAAAATTACCGCAAGCAATGGCTACTTGATCATGAAAATATTTTAAATGCGCTGCAAAAGAAAGATCCAGCAGGTGCACGCCAAGCTATGTGGCAGCATATTGAAAATGTAAAAGAGATTTTAATGAAGTTATCTGATGTTGATGATCCTGATTTTGATGGCTATCTTTTTGAAAGTATTCCATATAAAACATTATTCCAGTAAATTTAAGGATTTACTGAGCAGCTCAAAACATATCAAAATATATTTACCCACTATTAACTAAAAGGAAAAAATTATGGAACATACATGGCGCTGGTACGGCCCTTTAGATCCTGTATCTTTAGATGATGCACGCCAAGCTTCCGCAACTGGAATTGTCACCGCTTTACATCAAATCAAAAATGGTGAGATTTGGGAAGTTGCGGATATTTTAGAGCGCAAAAAAATCATCGAAGCTAAAGGCTTAACTTGGTCGGTAGTTGAGAGTATTCCCGTACATGAAGATATTAAAACGCACTCGGGCAATTACGAGATTTACATCAAAAATTATCAGCAAAGCATCCGTAATTTGGCGCAGTGTGGGATCGATACTATCTGCTATAATTTTATGCCGATTTTAGATTGGACACGTACCGATCTTGCTTATACTCTGCCTGATGGCTCAAAAGCTTTACGTTTTGATCAAATTGCTTTTGCCGCATTTGAATTACACATTTTAAAAAGAATAGGGGCAGAACAAGATTATAGCAGCGCTGAAATTACTCAAGCACAAGCCTATTTCGAAAAAATGGACGCAGCGGCTATTAATCTTTTAACCAGAAATATTATTGCTGGACTCCCAGGAGCTGAAGAAGGCTACACTTTGGAGCAATTTGCAGCGCGTTTAAAAGAATATGATGGCATTACTAAAGATACTTTACGCAATAATCTGAAGTATTTCTTAAGCAAAATAGTACCTATTTGTGAAGAGCTTGGTGTTGTGCTTGCAATTCATCCTGATGATCCACCGCGTCCTATTTTAGGTCTGCCACGGATTGTCTCAACCATTGAAGATATGGCGTTCATCAAAGATTGTAATGCTAGTATTCATAATGGATTTACGATGTGTACCGGCTCTTACGGTGTCCGCGGTGATAATGATCTTGTTAAAATGATAGAAACGTATGGAGATCGGATTCATTTTGTGCATTTACGCGCAACAGTGCGTGAGGATAATCCTAAAACTTTTCACGAAGGGGATCATTTAACGGGTGATGTTGATATGTTTGCGGTGGTTAAAGCAATATTAGCCGTTGAAAGTAAGCGCCAACAAGCTGGAAATATGCGTAAAATTCCAATGCGCCCCGATCATGGTCATCAAATGCTTGATGATCTAAAAAAGAAAACAAATCCAGGCTATTCAGCCATTGGGCGTTTAAAAGGCTTAGCTGAGGTACGCGGTATTGAAGTTGCGGTTAAACGCATGTTATTTCCTGATTTGAAATAGATAAGGGCACATCTATAAATTGCTTTTTCTGCGTTATACGATCTTGTTAAAATGCTAATTTACATATGTAAACCACTCTTTTAACAAAATCACAAGCCTTGAAAAATCTAATTTATAGAATCCATTATAAGCAACTGTTATTTTAACTTAGTTTGATAAAATCTGCTCACCATCTATGTTTAAAAAACTTAAATCCTGCAGTGGTGGCTGGTCTTTAAATATTTTAATGATTACGTCAAAGAGCTTACTCTTTTTGATCAACTCCTTGGCAGCTCTTGATAATCTCAAGAGCTGCTTTTGCATGTAACCCCAAATAAGATAGATTGACAAATAGACTTAATAATGATTAACTTTAAAAAGTATAACGATGTTAATAATTAGACTAAGCAGTTTTAAAATTAAGTATACATTTCAGATTTAAAATAATTAAGATCACTAAAATCATATAAATATATCAACAAGTAGATCAAAAAATAAATCAAAGAATATTATATTTTAAAAAAGTTTCAGCTAATTTGGATTCATCTAATTAAGATTATTTTAAGTGTAATAAATGATGGAAAATATCATCACAGCTTACCGCATTTAAGATAAAAATATGTTTAATCAGAAGTGGAGGGGAGACAAATGAATCATGAGTTTAAGTTATATGTCCAAGCAAAAACTACAGGGCGATATCTGCTTAAGTTGTGTAGTTTTTTTGCACTAATAGGTGGAGGAATTTTTTTTACGCTCGTGGTAATTAGTTTAGTTTCAATAGTTGGGCGCAAAACAGGAACAATCTCCATAATTGGAGATATAGAGCTTATTCAAGTCGGTACGGCGGTTGCTGCAAGTCTTTTTTTTCCGTATTGCACTTTATTAGGCGAGCATATTAAAGTTGATTTTTTCACAGATTGCTTTTCATTTAAAGTTAGAAAAGCGTTTGATTTTATAGGTAATTTTTTATTATTATCTGTATTAATCATCATTACCTATCGTTTAGGCTTACAAATTGGTGTAAGTCAGGAATATGGCGAGGTTACAACCTTACTTTCCATCCCGATTTGGTGGGCATTACTTGCGATGATGCCAGGGTTTATTTTAGCCTGCATCAGCACAATCTACTATGCCATGCTTCAATTTATGCTTAAAGAAAAGGAGCTTACATAAAATGACAGGCATTCAAATAGGTGGATTAGGAGTATTATTTTTAAGTATTTTATTGGTTGCACGTATTCCCATTGGGGCTGCAATGTTTGCTGCGGGTGCAAGTGTTTATCTCTTAGTTAATCAAGGTGATACAACCGGATTATTATTCACAATTAATAATTTAGCATATGCCAGATTATCAAACTATGATTTAGCGGTAATTCCTTTATTTATTTTGATGGGGCAAATTGCAACTTATGGCGGTTTGTCAGGCTCTTTATTTAAAGCCGCAGGTACTTTAATTGGGCATTGGAAGGGCGGTATGGCGATGGCTGCAACCGCTGCTTGTGCTGCATTTGGTGCAATATGTGGCTCATCTTTAGCAACCGCTGCCACAATGGGGCAAGTGGCATTGCCTGAGCTTAAAAAACAAGGTTATTCAGGACGATTATCGACCGCAACACTTGCCGCATCTGGCACTTTAGGGATCTTAATTCCGCCATCTGTACCTTTAGTAATTTACGCGGTCTTAACCCAAGAATCTATTGGTAAACTATTTGTAGCAGCGGTAATTCCAGCTATCATTGCAGCTCTTGGTTATGTGATTGTGATTCGTATTATCGTAACTAGAGACCCAAAGCAAGGACCATCTGCACCCAAAGTACCTTTCAAAGAAGCTCTTAAAGCACAACTTGGCGTTATTCCTGTCATTTTAGTTTTTTTAGTGGTGATTGTAGGGATTTACGATGGCTGGACTAATCCTACCGAAGCTGCCTCTATTGGCGTTGCTGCGTGTACCCTTATTGCACTGGTTCAAAAGCAATTAAATTGGCATAAGATCAAATTAAGTATTTATGGGACCGCGATTGCCTGCGGCATGATTTTTATGATTTTAATGGGGGCGGATTTATTAAATTCAGCAATGGCACTCTCTCAACTCCCGAATGAGTTATCGATATGGGCGCAACAAAGTGGTCTGCATCCATTATTAATCTTATTTGCAATTATTATGATTTATATACTTTTAGGCTGTGTGATGGATTCTTTGGCGATGTTATTGCTCACCATACCTGTTTTTTATCCTATTATTATGGGCTTAGATTTTTTTGGGCTCTCTCAAGGAGATAAATCTATCTGGTTTGGAATTATTGCATTAATGGTTGTTGAATTAGGCTTAATTACACCACCAACGGGAATGAATTTGTTTATTATTAATAAAATGTCGAAAGAAACCCCAATGATAGAAACTATTAAAGGAGTTATTCCATTTTTAGTATCTGATTTTATTAGAATTATTGTTCTAGTTTTATTCCCAAGCATTACTTTATGGTTGGTGCATATTCTAAAATAAGTATGAATATTATGATTTTATTGTTTTAAAATAAGGAGTAAGGAGTTATATGTCTGGATTAATAAATAAAGTTAGTCAATTAGAAACAGGTAAATTAGAAATAGGGCGTGTATTTGGCGTTATCTTAAATGATGCGGCGAGCATGAATGAGCTTAAAGAGGCCATGGAAATAGCTCCATATAATGCACCACCCAAAGCGCCTGTATTATATATAAAGCCTAAAAATACCTATGCAAGCTCACAAACGCAAATTAGCTTACCTTCTGGAGTAAAAAGCTTAGGTTTAGGGGTAACTTTAGGCTTACGCTTTAACCAAAAGGTTACGAAGATCGCAGCTATTGGCGCATGTTCAGTGATTAAAGATATTCGCCTAGTCGCAGATTTATCTATTTTACATTCAAGCTATTTTCGTCCTGCGGTGCTTGAGAAGTGTTTTGATAATTCATTGGTGATTGGTGATTTACCAATATCTTATAGCCTAATTGATATTGCAAACGTAGAGGTGAGTATCTTACAAAATAATAAGGCGCTAACTCCACGTCGTTTTGATGATTTAGTTCGAGATATCCCAACCTTGATTGAAGAGGTGACTGAATTTATGAGCTTTAATGAAAATGATATGTTATTAATTGGGGTTAGCTATCAAATGCCAGAGATTTATGCAGGGGATGAGATAGTTTTGCGCGAGAAAACCTTAGGTCAGCTTAGTTTTACAGTAGGAGAGCTTTAATATGAAAAGAGCACGTGTTGCCTATAATGGACAAATCTTAGAAGCTTATCCTATTGATCAAAGTGAATTAATTCTATTAAGTAGCGGGGAGCAAGTTGCAGAAAATGCACTAGTTTGGTTGCCACCAATCGAGGTAAATACTATTTTTACGTTGGGGCTTAATTATGCTGATCATGCGAAAGAGCTTGCTTTTAATGCACCTGATAAACCGCTAGTTTTTCTAAAATCAGCGAATGCTTTAGTTGGGCATTTGGCAAGAACAGTGCGCCCAGATAATGTAGGCTATATGCACTATGAATGTGAGCTTGCTGTTGTGATAGGGAAATCTGGTAAGAATATTGCAGAAGAAAATGCTCTGGAATATGTTCAAGGCTATACCATTGCTAATGATTATGCGATTCGTGATTATTTAGAAAATTATTATCGTCCTAATCTAAAAGTAAAAAACCGCGATGCAACCACGCCTTTAGGTCCATGGCTTGTTGATAAAGATGATATTTCTGATCCCATGAACTTAAGTTTACGCACCTTTGTTAATGGCGTAAAAACGCAAGAGGGCAATACTAAAGATATGGTTTTTAGTATCGCTAAATTAATCAGTTATTTATCAAGCATTATGACGCTTTCTTATGGTGATATTATTCTCACAGGAACGCCTGAGGGTTTGGCAGATGTTAAAGTTGGCGACGAGGTTGTGTGTGAAATAGAAGGTTTGGGAGCACTAAAAAATACGATTAGTGCCCCAAACTCTAAATAACAAAAATCAATAAATAACATTAGGGCACATCTATAAATTGCTTTTTCTGCGTTATTGCAAGCCTTGAAAAATCTAATTTATAGAAACCCCCATTACAGGTAAGAGGAGAATACTGATGGCGACACAAAGTATAATTAAACATTGGATTAATGGTAAAGAGATTGCAAGTGAGAATGTTTTTGATAATTTTAATCCTGCAACAGGTGAGATTATTGGGCAAGTTGCAGCTGGTACTGCTAAAGAGGTTAATTTAGCGGTAGCTTCTGCGAAAGCAGCTTTTCCGAAATGGTCTAAAACACCAGCACAAGAACGGGCGCGGCTGATGCGTAAACTTGGCGATTTAATTGATGAAAATGTTAATAAAATTGCATATTTAGAAACCTTAGATACAGGCTTACCAATTCATCAAACTCAAAATGTATTGATTCCTCGAGCGTCGCATAATTTTAGTTTTTTTGCAGAAATGTGTACACGCATGGATGGGCATACTTATCCCGTTGATGACCAAATGCTTAATTACACTTTGCATCAACCCGTTGGTGTTTGCGCCTTGATATCCCCGTGGAATGTACCGTTTATGACCGCAACATGGAAAACAGCACCGTGTTTGGCTCTTGGTAATACGGCAGTATTAAAAATGTCTGAACTCTCACCTTTAACTGCGCATGAATTAGGGCGTTTGGCATTAGAGGCTGGCATTCCTGAAGGTGTTTTAAATGTTATCCAAGGATATGGGGTTGACGCTGGTGAGCCTCTAGTTCAGCATCCTGATATTCGCGCAATTTCTTTTACGGGCGGCACGGAAACAGGGCGACGCATTATGCAAAGTGCGGGATTGAAAAAATATTCTATGGAATTAGGCGGTAAATCCCCAGTTATTATTTTTGAAGATGCTAATTTAGAGCGTGCGTTAGATGCCGCTCTTTTTACAATCTTTTCATTAAATGGTGAACGTTGCACCGCTGGGTCGCGTATTTTTATTCAAGAAACTATTTATGATGATTTTGTTAAAGAATTTGCACGACGTGCTAAAAATATTATTGTTGGTGATCCACAAGATCCAAAGACACAAATGGGATCAATGATCACCCGTGCTCATTATGAGAAGGTGACGGGTTATATTAAAATTGGAATAGAGGAGGGCGCAAGCTTATTAGCAGGTGGATTAGTGCGTCCTGCTAATTTAGGGGCGCATTTAAGTCTTGGTCATTTTATCGCACCGACTGTTTTTGCAGATGTTGATAATAAAATGCGGATTGCTCAGGAAGAGATTTTTGGCCCTGTAGCCTGCCTTATTAAATTTAAAGATGAGGCGGATGCTTTAGCCTTAGCCAATGATATTCAATATGGGCTTGCAGCTTATATTTGGACGCAAGATATTGGGAAAGCGCACAGGATTGCAGCTGGTATTGAATCAGGAATGGTTTTTATCAATAGCCAAAATGTCCGCGATTTACGCCAACCTTTTGGCGGTGTTAAAGCTTCAGGAACTGGTAGAGAGGGCGGACAATATAGCTTTGAGGTTTTTACTGAAGTTAAAAATGTATGTATTTCAATGGGATCTCATTTCATTCCAAAATGGGGAGTTAAATAATATTTCTATTAATTATTTTTTAATAAAATTTTTAAGTTATATTTTTGATAATTTTTAATTTTTTTTA
>BHEQ01000006.1 GCA_003864535.1 Gammaproteobacteria bacterium | reverse complement strand
ATTAAATGCTGTCGCCTCATTTTTTAGCGCACGCCCTTGTTCCGTGTTTGGCATCGCTAAATTATTGGCTATTTGATTAGCTTTAGTCATATCAGATACACATGGCAGCGCATCTAAGATTGCCATGTTTACGCCTGAACTAACTAACATCACCGCATATGGTAATAAAGGTACATATGCACCACCGCCAAAGCGTTTATCAAAGATGTTTTTTTGAAGGGCATCTTCACGTTGGCCGCATCCTGGCATGGTTATTTTTGCAGATGATACATCATACGGAACAAAAGGCACGACCCCTAAAATAAATACCATAATCATAACAATCATGCGTATAAATCCCTCACGTAAGGGCTCGCTTGGGCTGCCATCAACTTTTGCGGCATAATCTAGAACAAGATCAAATGTGAATCTAACTAACGGATAGAGCATGATTTTACTCACCCAGAAAACTAAATAAATCACGCCATAAATTTTCCAACCATAAGCGGAAAGATAAGTTTCAGCTAAACTGCCCATATTCATAATTAAATCCTTATTCTAAATGTTACGCTTGTTTAATATGCTTATTTAATTTGCTTGTTTAATTTTATTAACTACACTCAAAATAAGAAGGTAATCAATCTGTAATCAACTTGTAATCAACATGTAAGGTAATTGCCCTGCAACTAAATCAAATATGATTAAAACACCCATTACAATCCATTGACTTTTAAGGCTGATAAATGTATTGATCTTATTTAATTTACGCATTTGAAAGCTTATTTGTTCATTTAGCACATAATATTCTTGATCAGATAAATCAACTTTTTGACTTGCATCATCTAACATCTCTAGATCAATATTGATTTTAGTGCGTTTTTTGCTTACCATTTTAGGATAGAAAAAGAATGCTATTGCGGCATAAATACCATATTGAATCACATTTGAGATTACCCAAATCTTAGATATTCCTTTATTTAACACATCCGCAGCTTCTGGTTTTATAAAATACGGAACCGCTGCGAGTAAAATATATAAAATAATCACAGGAATAATGATAGTTAAGGCTATCTTTAAGATGCGCTTCTTCCATGTTTGAGGTGATTTTTGTAGATTTAAATCATTGTTTTCAGAGTTTATAGACATGCTTAATTACCTCTGTTTTTAAGTTTATATAAATCACGCTCAATCTCATCTATCACCATAAGAACCGTTATTTCCATCTCAGCTTTGGAGCTAGATTGCTGTAAATTAGCCTCTTTTATGCCAACTCTTAGGATATCTTTTAGCATATTAAGCTTAAGCGTCATTGATAGTACCGCCATCTCATCCGCACGGAGTAATAATTGGTAGTGACGTGCTTGAGCACTTAAGGTACGCATATCTTGTATATCTTGCGGGATTGCATTGGTTTTAATGATATCTTTCATCGATTGAGGAATATCTGCGGCTGAATTCTCAACAACTTGCTTAATCGTACTATTATCTTTAACTATTGCTTGCATCGCATTTAGAAAATACAAGCTATCTTGATTAAAATCTAGCAAAATCCCATTGCCTGGTGTTGTTTTAACTGGAGCTTCATTGCCATTATTAATTTGCACCTCAACACTGCCATACATGCGTATTAAAGTGCTTTTAGCCTTATCGGGCGTATTAAATACGTTGGCTAATTGGCTGCCTTTAATCTCGCTTGCGCTTGCTGCTGCCGTGCTTGTTGTATCGGCACGTGCTAGCGACAAATTATATCCTGCAATAACAGCTTCAGAAATAAAATCAATAGGTGATTGACCAGAGCCTCCTTTAGCCTTGCCACCAGCTAGTTTTATGCCTTTATCGCCACCATCTTCTATCGTATCTTGTACGTTATCTTCAATCCCAGCTTTTGGTTTTTCTTTGATGGTTATGCCTAGGTTTTCAGACGCTGACTTTTTAGCCATTTGATAATAATCTGAGCCGTCATTTTTAAGATCACTTTCGTATTCTTGACAAGATTTAAATTGAAAATCAAAAAAATCAAAACCATCATCAAGAGTTTTGGTAATTGTATTATAAAGTGTTGGATTGACTTTATTAAGTAAATATGAAGGATAAGAAGCTATCGCAGCGGTTGCACCTGCCACAAATTGGCCTGGCATTTTTTTAATCTTGCTCGTGATTTGATTGATCATCTGCTCAACATTTGCTGTAGGGTCAAATTTACCACAACTATAACCTAGCCCTGCGCGTGCTGACATGCGACTTTTGCCGATTATATCAGATACGGCAGGCTCATCTAAAATCTGTTGTCCAAAGCCCATTAACTTATATAAATACCCATCTGATCCTGACGGTATATCTTTAATATGTGGTGCCTTTCCAACTTCACCTGTAATAGCATCTCGGATACTGCCTAGATCATAAGATTGTGCGTAAATTTGCGTGGATAGAACGTGGATTAAAATAGCTGCTAATGCAGTTAATTTAACTATTTTATTGATATTTTTTGTCTGCGTATTTTTTGTTGATATATTTTTCATAATGTATTCCTGTTTATTTAACAAATCCTGGTGAGAAAGTTTTACGTGTTTCGACAATGTGGCGTGACATAACAATTGCCGCTTCTAATTCACTGCATTTCAGTTTATTTTGAATCTCTTGGAGTTTATTTTTTTCGTCACCATCAGTCATACCTAAAGCTAAACAAAGAGCTGGAGGTACAAGTCTTATGAGTGCATCATGGAATTTCTTGGATAACATCACTCCCTCAACGTAGTACGGAGGCTCTTTTTTACATTGTTTGATTAACTCACGGCTCTCTGCTGATAAATCAAGCATAATCTCAAGCTTGCGTGCTTCTGCTGCCTCCATTACCAGCAACCACCACCACTCAATTAAATCTAATATTTTTTTGGCATGATCTGGAAAATCCTCTACATTTTGCGTTGCCATACACAACCAAATATTGATTTTCCTCCAGACTTTAACTCCTTCTACAAAGCCATCAACAAGTAGCGGTGAACGCGTCACGTAATGAGCTTCATCTTGATAAAACTCAGTGTGACGACCGCTGTATTGATGTTTTTCACCAAGAGCGGTGATAGAGCTTACAATGCTGATCATCGCTACCGCCATCATGTCGGCATTAGCTTTATTAGTGAGCACACCAAGTTCTATGATTGTCACATCATCTTCATCACTAAACCCAGTACCAAAGCGATTAAAAAAGTGATTGCGTGAGCCTTGCGTCCATAATTTCATCGCTCCTGCCATATTTCTGATACGTAAGGCTATGCTTTCATGTGTTTCTTTTTCTGATAGCAGCATCAATTCATCATAAACATCAATTGGGCGTGCATGAGCATCTCCACGAGCTTCTGACTTTTCCAAGGCACTAATGAGAGCTTCTTGGATAGATGCGCGATCTGTTTGCGTCATATTTTCCACTTCTTTGACCAGACCTGCGGTAATCATAAGCTCGGTTGCATATTGCATTTCAGATAGATAATCGCGTTTTTCATCCGTATCATCCGTATCATCCGTATCTTGATTTAAATCATCATCATTATTACTGCTACCAGTATCAATACTAATAAGATCAATATTGTTGATATCATTATCATTATCATTATTATCTGGATTATTTTTTTTAATATCATCGATATTATCAATACTATCTGGATTAGCCTGCGTTCTTAATTGTGCTAGCGCATTTTTAGTTTCAGCATACGGTGGAAAAGAGATGTCTTTGGATGGATCAAAATTAATTAACCTAACTTTTAAACCATTTGCCGCATAATAATCACCCAGTAAAGCAAACGAGCCACCTTTGTCGATAAAAAACTGACGCGGACGATTAACCGCCATGGATTGCATCGCTTGGGATACTTGCGTTGCCGATTTTCCTGATCCTGTCGGGCCAAATAAAATACTATGCGCAACGCGTGAGCGATCTTTTTTATGGTACGGATTGACCATAATCACTTCACCTGAGCGGTTATAGTTGATAAAACAAGGATTATCCGAGCCGCGCGAACGCCCATAAAAAGGGAGTAATGCAGCGATATGGCTTGTATATGCCATAGTTGCTCTAAGCGCATGCGATCTATCGTGTTGCCAGCTAAAAACAAATGGAAGATTGCGAATATAAGAGTCGGTTGGAAAAAGATCATGATCTTCTTTAATGGGTTTTAAGCAGCGTGAATTATCAATTTGTGAAAGTGCTGAATAATAACGCTCATCGAGTGTTGCAATATTATCTGCACGTAAATAAACGCCGCATTGAAAGTAATAAATTGATTCAAGTCCTTGCATTACATAGCTTTTAGCAATATCTAATTGTTCAAAAGCATATTGAGATTGTCTTGATGTAGTTTTTGATGTTTTAATTTCGATATCATCAAGCTTACGCTCTACCGCATTTGATGATTGTGGGATAATCGTAAAGCACATGATTGATTCTGCAGGCATTTGGTCAAAAGTTGAGGCAATCACGCGATTTTTATCGGTTCGATCTGTAAAGAAAATCCCTTGTCCTGGAGCTTGATGGAGCGGATTAAACGTAATATAGCGTGATAATTGATTACCAAAGCGCATAATGCCGCGCTGCGCATCAAGTTTATCCACAGGTAACGGCGGCTCAGGGCAGATTATTTGGGCTAAATCATACGCAGCACCGCGTTCATTTGCTCGTGGTAATGGATTATTTACAAGCCAATCAACCGCTGTTTGCTTGTTTTCATTGACAGGATTGGAACTCGGGGGCATGTCACATGCGGCATGTCACATGCAGGTGTGGGATTAAGCCACGGTGTTAACCAAGCATAAAATGCGTGATCATCCATGCGTTTAACCTTAAAATCAATCCCACTTAATGATTTAATAAAGCTTTCAATTGCGTTATTAAATTGGGCATACGAATTGCGGCGTTTATCTTTCTCCCATATGGCTTTGGGTGCTTTTTTAAAGATTACAAGGGTTATTTTGCGCTCAATGGCACGCCAGCCTTTTGTGCCATCGGTGCGATCATCTGCATAAATACCATTAGGATTACTCATCATTTTAAAATGTTCATCCATGACCTCAAACCAACTCTTTGAATACGCAGAATCAGGCTCTTTTGCAGCTGCGCGTAACGCGTGTGAGATATTGAGTGGCTGCCGATCTTCAGCGTAGATTTGTATCACAAAAGGTGCGTCATCAGATACAGGCAGATTGCGCAGCGCAACATTTACCGACTCACAAAAATTGGCAATAGACTCAGCAGAACGTGCATCCATATCAGGCGCGACAATATCAAAAACAGCACCGCAGCTTATGCCATCAGTCATTTCAAAAAGTTTATATTCTTGGTGATAATTGACAAAGGGCAAAAAATCCACAAAAGCTGGGCGTGTTGCAAATAAACGCTGCAAATGCTTTGCTTCAAGCGGTGGCGATCCTGTTAGCGGCCAATCACCAAGTAGACGCTTCCATGAGTTTAATAAGATAGGTAAAATCGGCTCATCACCAAGATCAAAAGCGCAAGGAGTATGCGCGGTTTTTTGCGCAGATGAGCCTTTGGATTTATGCGCATGAGCGGTATTTTTAGATTTAATAAGGGTCGCGGCTGCATTTTCAGCATCAGCAATTGTTTGTACTGGAAGATCATGGTCGTTATCTAGCTTATCTTGTTGATTGTTCACTTGATGATTATCAGCTTGATATTTAGGTTTGGCTTTTTTATGAAAAAGCCTGTTTAGTTGATTAAACATATTTCAATCCCTTGTTTTTATTTTATAAAATTTCATGATGTTGTGCTCGAAGTAATTATCTCAAGTGATTGTACTTCTGGCTCTAAACCAACAAAACCGCGCCATAATGGGTATTTTTGTTGATGATAAGAGGCATTTTTACTTTCTCGCATACAATAAGATAAGAAGCGGCTATAACGACAAAAGATATTAAATAATAAAAGAAAATTATTATCATCAGCATCGAAAATAACGATTCCATCTGAGCGCATTTCAAAAGTCCCAGACCATGATTGAGATGGGCAATCTTGATTAGCAACTTCCTGATATAACATATTGCAATTCCAATGCGTCTCATCAAGTTTACTTATCGATAAAGATAAATATTTGTGCTTAGGATGTGTATTAAACATGATATGGGCAATCCAAAATCGCTCATTTATTTTTAAGGATTGCCAGCTTGCAAGCCAATTAGATTCTGCTCCAAGAACTTGATGCCAACCTGATATTTCTAGCGCAAAGTAAGAGCGTCTCCAATGATAATAGGCTTTTGCAATTAACCGATTAATGATTGCATTATCGCTCTGTCTTTGTTCGTTTTTTAACTTATAAAGCTCCTGGTTTGTTTGAGCATTAATTCTAATAACATGACGTTTGTAACCCTGTGCTTCTAATTTTTTACGCAGTGCTTGTTTGTATTTATAATGGTCTATATTATGTGACTGGACTATCATTCTAAACCCACCCTTTTATTGAGGAAATAACATGGCAAAACCTATTTATGCTTGGTGTGTTCAACTTAAACGCAAAATAACAATTTCTGAAGCGCAAAAGATTTCTGCTCCAACAAAAGATTCCGATGGCTATCAGCTTGAGTTTCGTTGTGCTGATGACGGATGCCGAGAGCAATATAATCCATTGATTGTAGGCGTTAATTACTACAAAAAAGAAGGAAGTTATAAAAGAGAACCTTATTTTAAACGTGGAAATCATAATGTTTTCACACATATTCCTAGCTGCGAGGGACATCAGGATATTACTCATGTTACTCAAGATCCTAAAAAAAGAGTTAAAGTAAATTACGCAGTAAAAACCAAAACATTTCGCATTATTTTTAGGTATGACGCCCCCTCTAAAGATACACTTTCTACTACAAAACAGATTCATTCAGATTCTCCTAGCGACTCATTTAATATTAGGCATTCCAGTACTGGCACTGGTGATATAACTCGTAAACCATCTGATACTCATCGCTCAAATATTGAAAGTATTATTAATGACTTTGACCGCTTATCCATTGAAGAGCGACAATTAACAGTCGTTGATTGGCATAATGGAAACAATAAGTTTATTCGACTTCCTCTTTCTGAATTACTTCAACCTGTATCTTGTTTTAATAAGGACAGTTTTCATAACCGAATTTTTTTTGGTAAAGCTAAAGTTACATTGATGTATGGAACATGTTATTCATTATGGTTTAAAGATAATATTTTAATTAAAGGTTACAACAATGATATTCCTCTTAAATTGCCTGTTTGGATTAATAAATTTGAAAATAAAAACAATCACGTACTTGACTTATTGCAAAAGGCTCTTAAAAACACACCTAATCAGCTTGTAACACTTTATTTTATTCCTATAGGTATCGGGGAAATGAGCAATCAATCACCTAGATTTTTAATTAGCAATAATTTTAATCATCTGGCAGTAAGATAAATGGAATATCAGCAGATGTAATCCACTTATACCCTTTATATTCAATTTTTTGATCAATTTGCTTAATGACATGCGCGGCATAACGACAGAATATTGAGATTTGATGCTCTATATCTTTTTTAACTTCATCAAATATTACATATCCATCTTCTATTAGAAAACTATAATACATTCCAAAACGATCAATTCGCTTAGGAAAACGCTCTAATTTATATCTTCCATCATAAATCCATTTAATATAGATCAGCCAGCCTAGTACTTTTTTGTACAGCAAGAGCGTAAATTCATTAGATGTATTACTTTCTAAAACACGATCATCATTAACTAACTTAAAGCTACCAAGGTATAATACTGTTCCTTCTGGCATATTAAGAATATCATCAACATCTAAATGATGCGGCAAGTAAATACGTTTAAGCCACACATCTAATGGATATCGTATCTGAACAGCAGTCTCATGAATTATATTGCGTATAAGCTGTGAATAGCTGATTTGGTGAACAATAGATAACTTTTTTAGATAAAGTGCATTTTGTGGTTCTAATTGTAAGTCAAGATGTCTTCCTCCTAACTCCTTGAGTTGCTGGCGGCTCTTTCTTTGGCGTTCAGATGAGTTAACTTGCTGATAGATCATGATTTATTTTCCTATAACTATGGAGTTAAACGGCGTACTGTTTCCATTTTGCCCTCATCACCACTTTGGGCGTAGTGATCACGTGTATAGAGCGTAAATGCCGTAAAATATCCAGGCACTGGATGCTCTTGATTAGATAAATGCGGATAGATATATCCTATAATTTCAGGATTTTGGATCTTTCTAAAATCCCGTTTTAAAGCGTCCATTTCACGCGCAGCTAAAGTGCTTTTACCGCTGTTTAACGGCATAATTCTTTCCCCTTGAACACTTGTCCACGGCGATCCTTTCCAAGACGAACTTTTAACATTTTTATCACCACTACTTGCTATGCTAGCATTAGCATTATCATTTTGAATAAAGTTGCCTTTTTTATCACGGACAAATGTATTGCTAGAATCTGTGCCACCCCCAGCCATATGATTATCATATACAGCTTTAGTAATTGGGCCTTCATCAGGCAGAATTGCTTTTTTATTAGATGAACAGCCGCTTAATATGAGACTTAAACTGCCGATAATTAAAATAGCTTTAAGAGTATTAATTTTTTTCATGTGTTATTCCTGTGTAATTATTTTGTGATAAGCTGCATCATTAATCTAAATCACCTTCAGTAGCTTTGCTATTCCCTGAATAATCGTAAGAAATCTTACGTCCACTCGGGTCATAATCAATGTTGATTTGTTGCTCCACAAATAGCTGTACTTTCATACCTGATGGAATGTAGATCACATCAAACGCGCCAGCAGCACGCTCTTTTACAAATTCTGCAAGTTCTTGAGCAGTACCAGCAACGCCAGTTGCCGCTATATAACGCCCCGTATTACCTGTTACATTTTTGCTGGTAACACCGCTATCACTAGTTGTTGTGGTTAAATCAGCCTGAGCTATGCCCTCAGCAATAGCTGAGGTAAAAGCAGCTAAGCCACGTCCTGCAAGATATTGACTGGCGTTTGAGTAATATTTACCTTGTATGCACGGTTTGCCCCAAGGATCAGTTAAATAGCCTAAAACGCTCGCACCACTTGTACCGCTACCTTTGCCTGATGTTACGGTGTGAATGCGTCCATCTTCAAAGGTATAAGTCACTGTATCAACATAGGCACGCACGCAGGATTGGTCACGCACGCCAATTGCAAAACCTGTCCAAACAATATTGGCAATGCCTGGAATGCGATGTCCATTGGTGGCGAGATTTTCAGCACCTGTGATAAATTTAAACCTAAATGGATCAGCTACATCTCCACGCGTACCTGGAACACGTCCGATAAGTGGAGTCATCATGGAATTGATCACAAGTGTTGAGGTGTCAGGTATCGTATAGATTGGTATAGGTTCAGGCTTTGATTGCGCTCCAATATTTGCTTGAAATGGGCCATCGTTTGGAATTAGGCGTGTATTTCCAATTCCTCCTCCTAATAAGTTGCCAAAGCCACCTAATCCACCTGCGCTTGTCGCTGTGTTTGGATTATTTGGATTATCTACAAAATGATAAGGTCTGATTGATATACTGCCATCAGCTGCCGTATATGCTGAGGATTGCCCTTGATCTGATTGATCAAGCCCTAATAGTTTTTGTGCTTTATTTTTTGCATTATTAAGCAAATCATCAGCACTCGGATTATTTTGTAGAGTGCTTTGATCTGGTGTATTTTGGGGTACATCTTGTATAAATTTATCTCGATTAGCAATCAGGCTATCAATATCAATAGGTTTTGCATTTGTTTTTGTAGATTTATCATTGGCAAGATCAGCCTCTTTAGCCGCGTTAATATCCTTAATATCACTTTTAAATTGAAGCAAGGCTGCATTAATTTGTGCTTGCACATCAATATCTGTAATACCTGCTAACGATAATCTAAGCTCATTCTCACGTGCAGTTAACTCATCGGAAAATGCTTTAGTTTGTGTGCCTAATTTTATTTCTAAAATATTAACTTCATCATTAAATTTATTAAACGCAGCTTCAATCTGATCTTTAAGATCACCTTGAGTCAGATCATTTATAATATTACGTAATTGTTTATCTTTTTTAGCAAGAGCATCAGACAAATCCAGCCCCTGTTTCCCTATTTTTTGTTCTAATTTATTTATGCCATCTTTTAAAGATTGTAAATTAGAAGTATTTGATTCATTGAGCAATTTTTTGAGATCATTAATCTGAGCTTGCAAGGCTTTACGTTCATCTTTCTCATGATCAAGCATTTTGGTTAAGTTATGCACCTCTTCGGCGTATGTTGGGTCATCCGCGCGACTAATTGAACGAGATTGATTAGCCGATTGATTAATCATCTGATTGTTTTGATTAAAATCATCAGATTTATTGTCACGCAATGCATAAATTAATGCAAAGATGCAGACAATAACTCCTATAACAATTACTCTGACAAATCTCATATAAGCTCCCTTAATTTAATTGAGGTTTATTTATTGGGGTTTGGGGGATAATCCCCCAAGGTTTTAATTTTGATTTTATTTATTTAGCATTAATCGCAAGGTTGAAAGGTTCGGCAGTCACAATTGCCCAAAGCCCTTCATCTCCATTCGTTCCGCGTGGTTCAAGATAAGTGTGCATTGCGCCGACAAATTTAATATCGCCACGAATACCACGTGGATCAAACTCAATGGCACGCGAGGTTTTATTGCGCACGTAAATCGCGGTAACAAAATGCCCATTAATACTCCACTGCGCCAATGCCTTGATTTCTAAAGACCCTCCAGCAATACGTATCCAGTTTTTAGATGGCTGTTTAACTTTTACCTGACTTGCATTGCCTATTTTGGGGATTAACCGAGCTGGGCCTGCAAAATGGGCGAGAGCATAGCGGCTCATTGCAATATAATCAGGCGCGGCATTGCTAGAGTTATTACCTGATGATCCATTATTAATACTCATATCTTTGCGTAAGAAATCGGGGAGATAGTCTAAATCAGGATTAGTTGCTACGATCCGTGCTCCATCAGCACCGATTGCGGCTTGATTGGGAGTATTTGAAAGAGGCATCGCGTTTGCGTTTGGACGATTGCCAGTTCCAGCACCGCTCATGCCTCCACCTGCCGCATGAATTACTGGATCAATAATGACGATTGTTTTAGATGAGGTTTCACTACCTTCAGGTTTAGACTCAATATCAACCAGATATAATGTACCTGTAATTGATATAACTTTAAGCCTTGCAGGTGCATAAACCGCGGTTGGCTTAAAAAATAAGCGTCCTTCAGGGGTTAACAGCACTGCACTGTTATTTTTTTGATATGCACTCATATTAATATCAACAATAGGTTCAGGAAAATCAATGCGCCTCTCTGTATTAACAAGGATAGGAATATAAAGAGGATTACCCTGCCAGAGCATGTTTTCAACCGCTAGAGCATTATTATTGAAACAACTCAAAAACAGTAGCATAATTACAGATGATTTTTTTAATAAGCCATTTAATAATCTATTTAATAAGCTGATCAAATAACTGCTTAATTCACTTTTTATTAGCTTACAGGTTACGAGCTTGTGCATATTTATTTCCTTTATTTTTTAATCTTTTCAAGATCATCCGCACTAATCCGCGTTGGGTCTGCATAAAAACAATCCATCTGGAGCTGATATGGATTAAGGGCAGTGGTGAGATTGGATTTAATAATTTTCATCGGGTACTTCATATATATTTCACGTATTGCAGTCCCACGAATACGCTCATCAAGCAAGAAATGCTCCGTCACATGCCAAGTTTTATTATCAATTTGCTCAACTTTATGAAAATCAAAACCGACATTATCAAGCGGCTGAATGCTACGCGTGCGATTTTGATAAAGACCTATATTTTTTTGATAATGATCTTTAAGTTGGGTAAAACAAGCTGGAGTTAAATAGGTCTTAACCCCATTTAAAGTAGCAGGATAATCATCGCCACAATTATCTTTACAATACATTAGTCGCTCTAAAAAAATCACTGAAAACGAATATACAGTACTTGGCGGTACTTCACCAATTTTACTAATTTGTCCTTTTTGACTCAAATCAGGAGGGTGATAAATGCTGATCTGGGATGGCATCCGCACTAAAGCTGCTGCCATCAGGGTTGCAATAACCGCAAAAGCTATAATAATACGATCGCGATAGCGAATATCTTGCTTAAGTAAATCTAAAACTGATAAAGGTTTGCTCATGATGATTGCCTCACATTGTTTTTCTCATAATTATTCTCTCTCATAATAGTTCTCTTTTTTTAGCGTCTAAGCTTGGATTTCTATAGATCTGGTAGCGCACATTAGTCTTAATAAAAAAGCGCATTTTGCTTAAATGAACTTCATAAAACAAAGGCTTATCGGCACGTTTTGTGGCAAGCTTGAGTATAAGGAAATAAGAATATCCCATCCATATTGCAAAGGCCAAAACAAGGGCAAACAGCCAATGCACTACTAATCCTGCAATAAGTGCAAATAAAGCAAATAATGCACCACGCCTTGAACAGGATGTTATTTCTGCATGAGTACAACCAAAAAACCAGATTGGATCACGCTCTAACTGGTTTAAGATATGTCTAGGATATTCCATTTATATTCTCTTTTTTTTAATTAAAGCTGGAAGTTAGTAATCCAGTTCCAGGCAAAGTTTGCGAGTAAGCCCGTAAATATAACAACAACAAAACAAATGACAATCCCCTGGAGAATTGGGGCAATACCTTCACGCTTGGAGTCATTAACTATTGACATTAAGTATGCTATAAGTGCTCCAATCCCAAAAACCATAACCGCGAAAATTATTAATTTTCCACCTAATTTGAGATAATAAACAATTTGAGAATCAAATGTATCTCCAGCATTTTTTGAAATAAGATCTTTTGTATCAAACGGATTTGATGTTTGAGCATGACCAAAATTAAGAAAGATAAACAAAATACTTGCCCAGATAGCAATACTGCGTGCTCGTAAGCGTTTTTTTAAATAATGAACCAAGTGCATAAATACTCCTTCCTAAATAATTTAGGATTTAATTAAAAAACATAAATATAAACATAAAAAAACAAACACTAAGTGGAAAAAACACCTAATTTTTAAAATCTAAGAAGCAGATAAACAAAAGCCATGAAAATCATGAATAACATCGTTCCAATCACTATGTTAGTTATTGCTTTTGAGCTATCTCCTTTTTTTAAATCATTAACTATCCTAAAAATCACAAGGACTACAAAGATAATCATCATAAAGACAGCCATAGTTCCAAATAAATTACCTGTTCCTTGCGGAGTTAGGCTGCCTGTACCTGTTGTATATGACGATGCAATACTTGTAGCATTGGCAGCTTTTAAAGGTTCTGACATACTTGTTTAGTCCTTTGTTTAGTCCTATTTGATTTTATATAAATCGCGATCTAAAACTTGAGGGGGACTGGTGCGAATACTATCGCCAGTCTCATTAAAATATGCAGCAGTATTGGCACGCGTAACTTTTAATTGCTTGATAAGTGCAGCATAATTAAAACGCACGCGAGAGCTGCGATTCTTGCCATAATCTGCTTGCATTTTGCTTGAGAATTCAATCAGATAATCAAGCTCTTTAATGAGAGAATTAATATCAGCATGTTCAGATGTTGCAAGCATAGTTTGTGCATACGTACTTTGAGTTAAGCTTGCTAATAATGAAATTGACAGAGATATTGCCAAAAATGTTGTGACTAAAGAAGCTTTGAATAGCTTTATCTCTTTAGTTATTTTTAATGTTTTCAATAACTTATATTTTATAATGGACGACATGATACAGCTCCTTGATTAGGTGGATTTAAATTAGTTTAAATTAGTTAAAACAAAGGTAATCTATTGATAATAGTAGGTTTAATATCAATCAATAATTTGACAAATAGTTAGTAATGCATTAATAATTATAGGAATTTCTTGAAACTCCAAGTAGTGATGTATAAATTTATCCCAAAGAAAACTCCAGCAGGAACTAAAATAAAAGAAGGATGAATGGAAAATGGCATTCCAATGTAGGCAATCCACGCTATGCTAATTGCTAAAGGCAAATGAGATTTTGCGATGTGATAAAGTAAAGCATGTTCTATGCCGCCCTCAAATTTACGCACTTCACGTTCGATAAAGCCATCAACAATACCAACTAAGGCACATAAGACAAACCAAGGCAAGCTTAAAAAGAAGATAATAACGCGCATGATTGCGGTTAAAATCACAAAACCTGCGGCATATAAATAGCTTAAAAATAAACCAATAACTGCTTTAATATTGCTTAAAAAACCGAGCTCTTGCCCTGTAATTGGGCTAAAAAGATATTGAGAAACCCATGTTTGTTTAAACCATTGCGTCACAATTTGTAAGATTTAGTTAATTAAAATAATCGGTGGCGACCCTAGAATCGAAAAATTAAAGCTTGTTTTAATTACATTATATTCTTGGATAAACATCCTTTGCGCGTGTTCCTCATCCCACCAGAATATCATTCCAATCCACTCAATAACTATAGATAATAATATCGCGATAAGAAGTCCTGTAAATAACCTAGAAAAGAGCGTCCATGGCAGAAATATAAGTTGGAGCAGAAAAGGCTTAGGTTTTGGAGGAGCTTTAGGCCTGCTATCAGTTTTAGCCATAATAATCCTCTCTTGCATTCTCATGATTATATTCATGATCATGAGCTAGATTTGAATCAGTATTAATATCTGTGATATCTGAGATATCTGAGATATTAGGTGTATACATTTCAATATTGGCAAAGTTATCTTGAGGCAGATCAATATTAGCCAGTGCTTGGGGGCTTAGATATTCATTAAATCTAAACTGCTCACACGGAACGGATTGATAGCTTTGGCGCATGGATTTAGATATATCTAAGATATTTTGTGGAATATTTGCAAGATCAGAAGGATCTGGCAAGGGCATTCTGATCTTATACAAGGTGTTGCCGTTAATTAAGGCAAAAGCCTGACCTTTAGGTAAACGCAGCAGATCGTTTGCAGTTAATAAATCCATTTTTTGGCTAGTTTGGCGTTGCGTTGTGCTTGAGCTGAACATCGCATCTGAAGTTACATCTGAATTATCAGATGATCCTGAAATGATATCAACAGTTTTAATCATCACAGGTTTTTGGCGATCAACCATTAATTTTGCAGTTTTAACATCAAGCACGCGCAGCATAATTAATGTATTAAAATTACCAATAACTTGCTCAGCTTTATCCGCATTCCCAAGCCGTGCTGCAATATCTGGCAAGGTTTGGGTATATGCCATCACTTGAATACCAGCTCCGCCTGCTTTATTTAACATAGGTATAAATTCCGCGCCAATAAGCTCATTAAACTCATCTGCATGTAACTGAATTTTACGCTTTTTGGGTCGATTATTAGCCTTTTTACCAGTCATTGGCTTGCCAATGATTGGTAGACCATAATCACTGCCTGTTTTATAAATTCGTCCAGCAATTGAGGTCAAATCGGCAAACATTGAATTACCAACTGCTGAAGCAACTTCAGGATCAGATAGAGCATCTAAACCAATATAAACTACGCCGCCTTTTTGTATTATATCGTTCCAATCAAAAATAGGCCGATCTCCATTTGGGATTAATAAATCTGCAACTTTACCCGTCGTCATTTTATCTAAAAATGGTTGTAATGATGCAATAAGCTTGCCCATGTGTCCCGAATCATAATTAATCTTATTAATCAATTGATTTCCAACAATATTGTTTATATCTGGGTGTTCTTTGTAATATTTGTAAAGCGCAACGGTGCGGTGTCCACGCGTATACATCTCGCGTGCAACTTTAAATTTAAAATCAGGATGGCGATCTTTTTTAGGGTCTTTACCAAGTTCAATCTCATCTTGAGCCACCTCTTTATGCCAGTTTTTATCAGCACAGCGCGAAAAATGCCACTCCATATATTCAATAAATAACGGCTCTATCGTTTCTGTATGTTGCTTTAAAATTTCATAAGACGGGCGTTTCCCCATCGTGACTAATACTGATGCAATAGTATTAACATAACCCCAGACAAATTCGCGAAACGCTCCACCCACTCCATCGCCTGGCATTTGCCCTGCAACTCGTGAGGCAACTTCAGTTAAACGCATAAATGACCCAATTGGATTATACGCATCGGAAATTTCAGGATGACCTAAATGAAAAATATGAAAATCATCAATACGCCCACAAGCTAGGCATTCGGCGTACATCCGCAATAATAAATCCGCATCGCCTTTGGGATCAAATACAAAAACCACATCGCCACGTCTAATATCTTGCGCGACTACAACTTCTAAAAGCCGCGTTTTGCCCACACGAGTTGTGCCTAGAACAAGAGTGTGTCCGTTTCTATGTTCAAGCGGCAAATAGATATCTTGCTCACCTTCCCACATTCCAACTGAGTGAAGCTCAGGTTTACCACCAACATCAGGTAAAGGCTTAACAAAATTCCATTTATTTTGAGAGCGTGTAAAATTAGTGAATGGCCTAAAAAATGAATTATATTCAAAGCGTCTTTCAGCTGCACGTGCAAGTTGATAGAGTTTTGGCAACTCTTTAAATTTTTTATTTTCAGACTTTTCCAAATCAAATAAACGTTGAGTATGACTTGCATCCCAAGCAAAGCCTTTACCAATCCACAAGTCACGGTCAGAATATCCAATCTCTGATGATGATTTAGTAAAAGATGCAAGAGATGTAAGTTGGGATTGAAAAACAGATAAACGTCGTGCAAATCTAAATCTAGACAAGCCGCGTAACGCCATCAACGACGCGCCAGCCCAAGCGATAGGCTGTGGCATCAAAAATACCTCAGGCAATATCACTAAAGAGATAGCACTCATACCATACATCGCAGCTGACCAGTATTCGACTGGTTCACGTAGTAGGTTTTCGTATTGATAGCGCGTAGACATGGTTATTTAAACCTTTTCGCAGGTGGCAATTCACCTTCTGGATCAACTACAAATTTAGGATTTAATGCTTTTTCTAATTTGATGATAGCTTCTCTATCATTTGATCCATAAGGATCATCTGGATCTTCAACAGCAAGCCAAGCAATTGTCGGGTAGTTTTTAAGGTTATACCGCTCCGCAATCCAATCTGCATTCATGGGAATTATTTTCACTCCTTTAGGGAGTAGTTTTGTGATCTTTTCTACACCTTTTTCATCAGCAACATTGGCAATTACATAATAATCATATTCTGTAGATTCTAGATATTTTTTACCTGAAGTTAGCCACTTAATACTCATAGCATCATCGCCAATAATATAGGCACTTGGTGGCATGACTTCTCTTGGTGCATTACCTTTTGCCCATTTTGTTTTATTCTCAATAGGAGTCATTTTCTTGGTAACGATAGGATAAGCTTCTTGTGCAAAGCTTACTGAGGCTGCTAAGCTTGAGATTAGCAATAATGAGATTAATCTTTTTTTCATTGATAAAGTTCCTATAAAAAAATATAAAAAGTACTGAAAGTACCAAACGTACTGAAAGTACTAAAAGTTATAAGCGGTTAGCTCAATACATAGCAGCTGACCAGTATTCAACTGGTTCACGTAGTAGGTTTTCGTATTGATAGCGCGTAGACATGGTTAATTCTTAAGGATAAGATTGAAACAAAGCAGTTTCATAATGAGAATACGCACCAGGATAATGCTTAATTCCATAACGCTCTGTCATCCAATTTGCATTCATTGGAATTAGAGCTACTTTTGAAGGTAGTAATTTTTTCATTGCGAATATTTCATCCCAAGATTTGGCATTTACAATAATGCAATAATCAAACTCACTATATTCAATGAATATATCTTTAGCTGTTTGAGATTTAAGCCATTTTTTACTTATGTCATCATGACCGATGATACAAAAATCAACAGGCAATTCTTTTTCAGCAAGAGCTGATTTGTCAACAGAAATGCTCTTGAAGACTTTTGGAGTCATGCTCGTAGTCTTAAGAGATAAGGCAGGATCGTTTTGAGTGTAAGCAAAATTTAATGCAAAAATAGTAACAACATATAACAATTTGATTTTCATCTTTTTAGTAACCTCTAGAAAGTTTATAATGATTGGCGAAACCAAGCGCATGACGTGTGTACTTCAGCGTTTGCCCACCAGCATAAGGTGTAATACGATTACCGCACCGCTCTATATTACCAAATCCTGCGTTATATGATGCAATAGCAAGCGTTACATTTCCTTTGAATCGTTTAATAAGATAATTTAAATATTTAGATCCTGATTTAATATTAATCTGACCTATCAGCAAATCATTTGGGTTCTTAGCTCCCCATTGAGCAGCGGTTGAATCTAAAAGTTGCATTAATCCTTTTGCAGTACCATATTTTGTCTTCGGGCCAATAGCTTTTTCTTTATATGCTGATTCTACCGAAATAATTGCATGAATTAAATTAGGATCCATACCTAAAGATCCAGCAATAGAAACTACAGTATCATTCCAATTTGCATATCCTGCTTTATATCTTGAATGATCCTTACGATCAAAGTCGTGCTGATAAATTTCTAATTTAATACTTGGTGAACCATCACATTTTGTGCCAGATGCTGCCATAGCATCCATAGTGTATAGTTGGTCCGCTGTTGTTTGGTTTATTTCTATCATTCCTGCTACACCAAGCTCTTTTGCACGTGCAATAGCAGGGTTATTTGCATCATATTTCCTAAGTCCACGTTCCTCATCATAAGGGCGGCTTTCTTGATAGCTTGCTCCTGTTCGCTCAGAATTTGGCATTGGAATACTTCCTGATTTTTCACCCTCAAGACAGCCTGTTAATCCAATCGTTAATCCAAGCATTAATCCAAGATGTAAATTATTAAAAATAAATGTTTTCATTAAGCCCTCAATCATTGGGATACCCAATCAGTAGTGATAAGTGCAGGATAATGCGTTAATCCATAATATTTATTCAGCCAGTCGGCGGATATTGCAGCTATTTTTAAATTTGGAGCGATAGACTGCATTTGATCAAATAGAGCTTTGGTTTCAATATTAACCACAAAACACACGGCATCTGCATCTATAAGCTTATTTTTATGCGTGTTTAACCATCTGATTGATAAAGGATCATGCCCAATAACACAAATAGGTTTTTCAACGGTGCTGCCAGTTAAAGCCGCAGGATTTTGAAAACTTTTAAATTCAGCAGGACTTAATGATGTTGTTCTAAGCGGAAATTTAACCAAAAATTGATCATCAGATGTATTATCAAATATGCTATCAGCTGTATTATCTTGCGCAAAACTTGTGTTAAAACTCATGCCAAAACTAAGGCACAGTGGCAAGAGTATCTGTATATTGAATTTTGTTTTTAATCTCGTTTTTAATCTCATTTTCAACAATCCTCGTGTAATGTTTGTTTGCTGTATTTGCATAGCTTAAAATCTGATTGATGCGTGCTTGGCTGCGTGCTTTGGTTTTCCAGCCACTTCCTGCATGATACGCTGCGAATATTTCCTTTTTTGATTTATGCCGTTGTTGCAACTCTTTAAGAAGCCCTGCTGCTTGATTTAAATTTACAAGCGGATGAGTTGCAAGCCATAAATCATAACCAAAACGATTACCGTGAAAGTGCCAATTCATCTGAACTTGACCAACATCAAACCAATCATTACCGCGTGCAAGCTCAGCAATTAAGCGTTCATACAGTGCCTCGCGTGTTTTAAAAAAATGACCTTTACAGTTCTTTCCAGGAGACTTATCACAAATATTTGCAGTCCATGGCCATGGCATAAATAATCCTGTTGCATTTTTCTTACCACTTTCAACATGCGCTACAGCGTACATTAAAGCAGGATCAACTCCGTATTTAGCCCCAATAAGCTTATAGGTTGGCGGTACTTGAGCATCAGCTTTATTGATTATCAAACCAGTTAACAAACCAATTCCATAAATAGTGATAAGTAAGTAATTATCCTTCATTACAAATTAATTCCCAATTTTTTTAAGTATTTGATCATTTGTGCCTAAAAACATATCACTAAGATTTGCATCGATCTTTTGTGGAAAATCAGATTTAGCATAAATCCGTGTTTTAATGCGACCGCTGTCAACAAAAGCAGATAAACGATATTGTTTAAAAAATGCAGTAATATCATCCGCACTTGAGTTTTTCATAACGAGTACAACTTGCATACTTGCTTGATCAAGCAGAGTCTGTATTGGTTCTTGGCAGTTTTGACATTTAGCATCAATAACAAAAAATATCTGATTCATATCATCCATATTGATAGTTTCAATCTTATTTATTAGATTATTATCTAAATTATCATTCATATTATCACTAATATTTTCACGATACATGATTGTTTTATCACGAAACTTACCGTCAAGCTGCGGTAGTTTGTTAAAATCAAAAAGATCTTCATTACCAAATAATTCACGCGCAACTCTAAATGAATCATTGGCAAAATTAACTTGGGTATCAACAAGCTCACGCTCTTTTAAAACCGCTGCATGAATATATTTTATGCGCAAAGCTTTATCTTTTGTAGTTAAACTTAAAACAGTGATCGGGTCTAAATGTGCGTAAAAATACTTACCTTCCAGCTCCATATATTTTTGGTAGCCCTCCCATTCATCCATGGATAACTGCCAATGATCAGCTTGTTCTTTATTCGTAAGGGTCAAATGAGTTATTTGAGTTTGGGTTATACCGCTATTTTGTGTTTGATCCGCCGCTTGCGTTTGACCAAGGTTTTGCGCATAACTGCTAGAGCTCAACAAAGCAACATAAAAGATTGTTATCTTTGCTATTTTAGTTATTTTAGCCACTACAATTGCATTATTTTTCATATCATCACCATTACTTTTTTATCTAGATTGCAGCTTGAATTAGCTAGAATTACAATTTTATTATCAATACCATTGGCTTTAAGAGCTTCCCGTATTTTTAAAGCTCTACCTAAAATGAGTTGCTGAGCTTCATTATCTCTACGGCAGCCTTGGAGCTTGATAATGTCGTTATTATTGCTACTCTTAATAATATCAACCACGCGGATAAGGTCAGTTGTTGAAAAATCAGTATCTAAATTATGCTTAGTAAAATTCACTTCAAGATTTTTTTTAATTGGCTGATAAGTAGGTGTATTTAAATTTGCACCTTTTTCAAATTTAGGATTACTTAATTCAAGTTCTTTTAATTTGAGTTCTTTTATAGCTTTTGCCTGTTCTTGTGGAGTGATAGCAGGACTATAACCTTGAGGCAGGCACATATAATCTCGAGTTTCAAAAGGCTGAGTCAAGTCGCGTATAGGTGTTTGACAATAATCATTATATTGACTTGCACAACCAGATAAAACCGCTAATGATGCTAGAAGCATTAATCTCATTTTTGCACCCCATTATTATTATTTATCTTTTTAGGTTTCATAAGGCGCGTATTAACCTCATAGCTAATCAGGCGATTAATCGGGTCGGTAACTAATTGCCAGCCTTGCCCACCGATTGTATTTAAAACATTACCGAGCTGATCAGGGCCTATCCGTTGCCAAGATGCAGGCCAAGGGCTTGATAATAATTGATGCAATTTAGGATCAGAGTAAATCTCATCAGCCAAACGCCAGCCCGTATCACTTAAAATCAATATAAGTCCTTGCCTTATTGTTTGTACATTTACACGCATATTTACGGTTTGGGTAAGATCAGCATTAGTAATCTCAACATCATTTAATATGCTGTAGCCTTTTCCATATTTATCTTGAGCTGAGCTACTACTAAACACTAAGCTTAAAAAGCAGCTTGCTAAAAAAATAGACTTGCCTAGATGCTTAGTTAATATTGGTGCTTGCGCTAATCCTGTCATGCTTACTTTTCCCTGATTGTTTGTTTATGCGTGTTTAAATTTACTTTTTTTATTTTATCGATAATTTATATAAAAACAAGCTTTTGCTCCCCCGTTGAAAGGTGAGGCAAAAGCTTTACTTGTTTATTAAAATATGCTAGCAATTATGCGAAAAAAGAATGAAAAATATAAATTAGCTAACACTAAATAAATTAAATAGCAAGCGTTTAGCACACCTTTCAATGGGGGAGCAAAAGCTTTACTTATCAATCAAAATCATTAAAATCATTAAATGGTTTTTTGTAAGGGGCTTACCCTAAAAGGTATTTTTTCTCTCTGATGTGAGAAAAAATATAAATTAAAGGTAAAAAACCTAATGGAAATAAACAGATAAAGGTAAAAACCGAAGGGTAATATAAATGGAAAAAGGTAAAAGAAGCGTCGTCACGATAATTGATATTCCAGAGGCTTTGAATGAGTACACCCCTGTTATAGACTGGCTTTTGTGCATGTTTAAAAATCATAATGAGATTGACACTGAAACTAGACTACATGAGCAGCTTAGGTATCTGTTGCGACTGCATAAAAACGGTGAAAACCTAGACAAGCTAGCACATGATTTAAGCAACATGGAATGCTGGCAAACCCGTACAATTGCTCTAAGTTCAGATAAAATACCTATATTTTGGAATCCTTTGGATCTTACTTTTAACCAGTTTAAAAAGAAAGTTACAGATTATAAGATTAAGGTTTTTGATTATCTAGGCGCAAATCCCCCTAAAGATATTATTTACGATATTATTTTGCGGATTAAAGCTCTTCAGTATCACCCTTATTTAGATGCTGCTACCAAAGCTGCCAAAAATGTTTAAATTTTTAAAAAAACACAACCAAGCACCTGCAAAAATAACCCAGCTAAATGATCTAAATCAAAGTGCATTGCCGCTTCTTGATGCCACATCTCTAATAAATATATTAGGATTGCATAATAGATTGCGCAATATCAAGCGGTTAACATCTTTAGATCAAGATACTTTTGCACAATTATATGAGGTTGCAATCTATAGATTTATAGAGGCAGCGCAGCTAATACCAGCCTCAGCAAGTTATCATCACACAGGCCCTGGAGGATTAATAGCCCATACTGTCGCAGTCGTTGAATATGCACTAGAAGAGCGTATGCATCACATCTTGCCCGAATTATCAGATGTTGAGACCCAAGCAAAAGAAAAACATTTGTGGACATATGCGATTTTTGCCGCAGCATTACTTCACGATGCAGGCAAATTACTGACCCAGCAAACCTTAATTCTAAGTGATCGCTCTATTTTTAGCCCATTTGCAGATCTGAATCAGGATTTAAATTACTCTATTATGTTTAATAATTATCCTGAGAGCTATCGAATCCACAAACAAATTGCAGCAACATTTTTTGGGCTGTTAATTCCCCAAAAAGCTCAAATATGGCTGTCACAGCCTATACATATCTTTGATGAGTTTACTGGATTTATACAAGGTAATGACTCAAATAGTATCGCTAAAATTATCCAACGCGGCGATACAAAATCTGTCGCAGAAAATATCGGGGTGAAAAACTCACACAGATTCCTCGGTGCAAAACCACCTCTATCCGAGAAACTAATCATTGCAATCCGCCAAATTATGCCAACACTTGGCATAAATAAACCAGGAGCTGCTGCATTTAAAAAAGGGAATACTGTTTGGATTTTATCCAAAATTTTAGGTGATAGCGTAAAAGACTGGCTCAAAAATCATGCTGAATCCGTGCCGCATGATAATAATCGTATTTTTGATGAGCTTGAACATTACGCGCTCAAAGGATCAAAGGGCGTGGTGCAGTGGATTGTCATAAAAATGACTGGATTTGAACAACGTTTTTCTGTAGTTGGTTTTAATGTGCACAAACTCTATACATCAAGTACTTTACCTGATGATTTGTTTGGAGATATTATTTTAGATGATGATAATAATGTAAGTTATAAAACCCCTGTCACACTTTTAAAATCAAGCCATACAGATAAGCCAAGCCATGCAGATAGTCTAAGCCAAATAGATAAAACAGATCATACAAATAAGACAACTGGAACAGAATCTAAAAATACTGGAACAGTGATTATAAATCCTGAAACAGAAATCAAAGATACACCTTTAAAACCAACCCTAAGTGAGCTTGCTAATGCAAAAACAGATAATGTTTGGGGATTGCCAACAGTTAATAACTCTCAAACAGATGTAAAAACTGATGCAGAGGCTGATACAAGGACTGATGCAGAATGGGGATATCAAAAGACTGAAGCTGAGCTTGTAAATCCTAATAAACAAGATAAACATGAAGATAATCTCTTGTCAAACCCAAATACGCAGACGAATGAGACGATAACTGAGGCAGATATAAACCAGACAAAAACTGAAACAGATGCAAGTGCAAAAATAGATACTACAAAGCAAAAAGTATTTATACAATTTGATCAAACTCTACTACCAGAACTTCCTGAAGAAGGCATAGAGCTACCGTCTCAACAAGCGGGTGAGTTCTTTATTTTTTGGCTTAAAATAATGATTAAGCATAGACGTTTTGAGATAAATGAAAATAATTCACCCGTGCATAAAGTATCTGCAAACCTTATCGGCTTAATCACTCCTAAAATATTTATCACCTTCTGCAAAGACTATAATATTGATTTTACAAAAAATGTTGCTAATCAAATACGAAACAGTGTTGATAAAGCAGGTTTTTTAACTAATCAAGTAAATGAGAAGAGATCTGTATTTAAATGTGATGTTGTAGGTCAAGAATACCAAATATATTTTTGTTTAATCCATGAGAAATACTTACTTGATTATGGAGTTATTGTTCCTGTAAATCAAACTCTTATATTAAAAGATATCCCGAAAACATCTTAACTAAAAATAGCAATACCAAATTAATTAGCAAATTAATATAAAAAAAGAGTTGCTTTTTTGTGTTTTTATGTCAACATTAACCATCGGTTTAATTTAATTAGACGAAGAAAATATAAATGGAATTTTTTTTTAACATAATACCTAAAATTTTAGAGTTTGTTTTTAGAGTTTGGCTCTAGAAGGTTAGTTAGGGGCTATGAAAGTGAATACTCTGTTGGTTGCCGCCTGATAAGCTTCCGACACTTGTTGCTTGTGAGGGTGTTTTAACTTGCATAGAGTCAATCACCCACTGCGTATCTTTTTGCATATTTGTGCCATTTAATAAGCCTACTTCAACATAATTTTCAATATTGGCAATAAGTGAATTAAATTTAACATCTAATTGTGGGAAGATTCCAGTTACGCGCCGCTCTTCAGTTACTAAAGAAAATCCATTTTCAATTGCTTGGCGTGGCTCATTATTATTAATAAGCTTATTTTTTAGATAAATCTTGCCGCAGCTCAAATGGCGCAAGCCAAAGATAGATTCTAAAATATCAGTGCGTTTAGAGCCGACTAAACCTGCAATCCCCAGTATTTCTCCAGCTCTTAATTCAAAACTTACATCTTTGATAGACGGCTGATTTTTGGCGGTGAGATTACTTACTTTCAATAAAATCTCATCAAGTGGTAGTTGTGTTTTCTCAGGAAAACGCTCCGTTAAATCACGCCCAACCATTTTATTAATAACTTCGTCCATTGTTATTTTTGCAATAGGATCAGTGGAAATCCATTTGCCATCACGTAATACCGTAACCTCATCACACAATTGGAAAATCTCTTCCATTTTATGTGATATGTAAATAATACCGCAGCCTTTATCTTTTAATTTTCTGATAATTCTAAATAAATGCCCTACTTCATTTTCAGTTAAGGAAGAGGTTGGCTCATCCATGATGATAATTTTGGCATCATAAGAGCAAGCTTTAGCTATTTCAACCATTTGTCTTTGAGAAATGCTTAAAGTATCAACTTTAGCTTTAGGGCTGATTTGAATATCCAAACTATCAAAAATCTTTTGTGTATCCACAAACATTTTATGATGATCAACAAAACATAACTTTTGCGGATAACGCCCAAGCCAAATATTATCCATTACAGTTACTTGTTTAACTTGATTTAATTCTTGATGAACCATGGAAATACCATTATCAAGTGCTTCTTTCGAGCTTGTAAAGTTAACATTTTTGCCGTTATATAAAATAGTACCGCTATCTTTATGATAAATCCCAAACAAGCATTTGAGTAAAGTTGATTTGCCTGCGCCATTTTCTCCCATTAGTGCATGAATTGAATGTGCTTTCACCTGCAAATTTGTTTTATCTAACGCCAAAACACCTGGGAATGATTTAGAGATATTTTGCATATCTAATAAAATAGCATCAGGAAGTATTGTTAAGCTCATACAAGAAAGTCCTTAAGTGTAATCGCAATATAGGGGGCAAGTAATGCCCCTACAATATCTATTGTTATAATTTTAAACTAATTTTATTTAAATTCTTCCAAGTTAGATTTATCCACACCTAAATAAGGCACAATAACCGTTCTACCATGTAAAACCCAGTTAGTGTCTGCTATTGCATCTTTACCATTAGCTAGATTCTTAGCAAGCTCAAAAGTAGCTTTTGATTGATTAACCGCATCATTAAGCACAGTTCCCGCTAGAATTCCTTTCTCAATTAGGACTAATGCCTCAGGTAACGCATCAATTCCAAATACTGGTAGAGCTTTTCCCTGCGCTCGAAGTGCTTCTATAGCACCCATTGCCATGGAATCATTATTTGAAATCACTATTTCAATTTTATTACCATTAGGTCCTGCAATCCAAGCATCCATCTTATCTTTTGCCATCGCAGTATCCCACATAGCTGTATCTAAATGGAGTTGTTCTGTTTTTATACCATGTTTATCATTTAAGGTTTCAATCACAAACTTAGTGCGTGCTTCTGCATCAGGATGACCTGGCTCTCCTTTAAAAAGCACAAATTGAATCACTCCATCTTTATTTAAATCCCAATCTGCATTATTTGCTAAATATTTAGCGATTAAATCAGCTTGAATAACTCCAGATTCTTTTGGATCTGTACCTACATAATAGGCTTTATCATAGCTTGCAAGATCCTTATCAGAAGGCTTTTTATTAAAGAAAACAATTGGAAGATCAGCCTGTTTTGCTTTTGAAATCACGACACCAGCACCAGCTGGATCAACTAGATTAATCGCAAGTGACTTAACCTTTTTGGCAAGCATGATATCAATTTGATCATTTTGTTTAGATTGATCATTTTGTGAATCATTCATTAAGAGTTTAACACCTGGATTATCTTTAGAAAGTTGCTCTAAATTCTTACGTACCAGTGAGATAAAATTATCATCATATTTATAAATAGTCACACCAATATCCTGTGCCAGAGTAGGGGTGAATAAAGCTGCACTTAAGCTTGTTGCAAGTGCTAATGTTATTACAATTTTCTTCATTTTCAAATCCTTTACTTTGTTTATTAATAGGCATAAGTATGAGTTTATATATATATAGTTTATTTTCAAATAAATATATGTTATGCGCTCACAATTTAGTGTAGGCTC